>JANOBL010000498.1:0-2712 GCA_031411635.1 Betaproteobacteria bacterium | reverse complement strand
CGCGGTGTCGCAGTAGATGTCGGCACCGACTTGCAGCACCGGGGTCTTGCGGTAGCCGCCGGTCAGCGCGGTGACATCGGGCTTGGGCATCACCGGCGGGATCAGCACCGAGCGCCAGGGAAGCTGCTTGAAGCCGAACATCAGCCGCGCCTTTTCGGCAAATGGCGACATCCAGTAGTGGTGAAGAATCAGCTCGGGCATGCTTGTCGCTCCGGATTGAAGTTGGGGTCTGGTTTCAAGGCGCCCGCCACATCTGGATGTGCGGGATGGTGTCTTCGATGTACTGCTCGCCCACTGGCTGAAAGCCGTGGCGGCCGTAAAAGCGTTGCAGATGGGCTTGTGCGCTGATGCGGTTGCCCTGGCCTGGCCAGGCCGCTGCGGCCCGCGACACACCCTGGGCCACCAGTTGATCGGCCAGGCCGCTGCCACGCAAGGCCTTGTCCAGCACCACCCTGCCTATTGACGGCTCGGGGTACTTGATGCAGGGGTCCACCACACGCAGGTAGGCGCGCAGTTCACCGGCGTCATCGCGGCCCAGCTCACGACCCAAAAGATGCCAGCTCTGGCGGTCTATGCCGTCCGGGTCCAGGTACGGGCCTTGCTCAAGGATGAAGACGCGGGCCCGCAGCGCCAGCATGTCGTAGACGCCGTCTGCGCCCAGATCGGCAAAGCGTTGCCAGGTCCAGTGGAGGATCATCGAAGCGTCAGGGTTTTGTGTTGCGCCTTCCCCCTTCCAAGGGGGAAGGTTGGGATGGGGGTCAAGATGCCAGAGCCTCGGCAGTTTCGACCCCCTCCCCAACCCTCCCCCTGCCCGGGGGAGGGAGCTGTCAGATCAGCTTGACCAACTGCTTGCCAAAGTTGCGGCCCTTCAGCAAACCGGCAAATGCCTCGGGCGCTGATTCAAGGCCTTGCGCCACCGTCTCGCGGTACTTGAGCTTGCCGGTGGCCACGCCGGTGCCCAACTCCTTCAGCGCCTCGGGCCAGACTTCCATGTGCTCGCTGACGATGAAGCCTTCGATCTTCATGCGGTTGGTCAGTATCAACTGCGGTGTGCCCAGCGGGATCGGCTCACCGTTGTAGCCGCTGATCATGCCGCACAGCGCCACGCGGCAAAACGCATTGGCACGCTGCATCACCGCCTCCAGGATCAGGCCACCAACGTTCTCAAAATGGCCATCGATGCCGTCCGGGCAAGCCTCTTTCAATGCCGCCGAGAGCGACTTCAGATCGGGGTACAGCTTGTAATCGATGCAGGCATCGAAGCCCAGTTCGTCCACCACATAGCGGCATTTGTCGGCGCCACCAGCAATGCCCACCGCCCGCGCACCACGCGCCTTGGCCAATTGGCCCACCGCGCTGCCCACCGCGCCACTGGCGGCCGACACCACCACCGTCTCTCCCGCCTTGGGGTTGATGATGCGCACCAGGCCGTACCAGGCGGTGACGCCGGGCATGCCCACGGCGCCCAGGTAGGCCGACAGGGGGATGTGCGTGGTGTCCACCTTCTGCAGCACGCCGCGCTGGTTGGCATCCACCACCTTGTACTGTTGCCAGCCGCCCATGCCCACCACCGAATCGCCCACCGCAAAGTTGGCATTGCGCGACGCAATCACCACACCCACGGTGCCGCCGCCCATCACTTCGTTCAAGGCTTGCGGCACGGCGTAGCTCTTGCCGTCGTTCATGCGGCCACGCATGTAAGGGTCCAGGCTCATGTAGTGGTGTTGCACCAGCACCTGGCCTTCGGCGAGTTCGGGTACTGCGGTTTCAACCAGCTTGAAGTTGTCGGCGGTGGGCTCGGCGGTGGGGCGTGAGGCCAGCAGGAATTGCTTGTTGATGAGCTTGCTCATGTCGGGTCTTTCGGTGTGTCAGAAAGCGGGTTGGGGGTTTGTGTCGTCACCCGGCCACGCGCCGGCAGCGCGCGCAGGTACTTGAAGGTGCCGGTGGCATGGGCGCAGAGCGTGCCCTGGTCGTCAAACAGCGAGGCCTCGCAAAACGCCATCGTGCTGGTCTTGTGCAACACCTTGGCCACGCCGCGCAACTGGTGCTCGGCCGGCCGCATGAAGCTGGTTTTCATCTCCACCGTGGCCACGCCGCTGCCACTGGGGTGGGCGCTGCGCGAGGCCATGGCCATCGCCACGTCCAGCATCGTCATCACCACGCCGCCATGCGCCACGTCCCAGGTGTTGAGGTGGGCAGCGTCCAGATCCACCCGCACCTCCGCCTGGCCGTCGCCATACGCATGCAGCGTGACGCCCAGCGAATCGACAAACGGCACCTTGGCCGGGTACGCGACGGGCGAGACCTTGTCACGCATGGACGCTGTCATTGCCCAATGACGCAGCTAACACCACCGTCGATCACCAGCGTCTGGCCGGTGATGTGCTTGCCGGCGGCCGAAGCAAACAGCAGTGCCGCGCCTTTCAAATCGTCGTCATCGCCCAGCCGGCGCAGCGGCGATTTGGCGGCCAGCTCTTCAGCGCCCACCCGCTCCAGCGTGCCACGCGTCATCTTGCTGGGAAAGAACCCCGGCGCAATCGCGTTGACGGTGATGCCATGCTCACCCCACTCGGCCGCCAAGGTGCGGGTGAAAGTGATCACCGCGCCCTTGCTGGTGTTGTAGGCAATCGTCTCGAGCCCGGGCGGGTTGCCGGCCAGGCCAGCGATCGACGCGATGTTGATGATGCGGCCTTGCCGGCGCGGAATCATGCT
>JANOBL010000497.1:0-5539 GCA_031411635.1 Betaproteobacteria bacterium | reverse complement strand
CACCAGGGCCCGCACCGCGGCGATGCGGGTGTCGTCGATGCGGGTGGTGTCGTGGGTGGTGTCGTGGGTGGGGTCTTGGCTCGGGTTGCCAGCGGCCGCAGGCGCGCCGCCTCGTCGAGCGGTATCGGGCTTGTCGCTTTGCATGGTCATCCGGTGGGTTGACATTCAGCAGCGCTGGACGCGCTCACGCAACCAGGCCGAGAACGGCGCTTCGTCGATGTCCCCGGCCGCCAGGCTGAGCATCACCAGCACGCAGTCGGCGTCGCTTGCGACGAGGCGCCAGCCATTGAGCAGCAGAAACAACTCGGTGGCGACAAACGCTGATCGCTTGTTGCCATCGATGAACGGGTGGTTGCGGGCCAGGCCGAAGGCGTAGGCAGCCGCCAACTCGCACACATCGGGCTCGCCGTAGTGGGCCAGGTTGCGCGGACGGGCCAACGCAGACTCCAACAACCCGGCATCGCGCACGCCGGCCGCGCCACCGTGCTCTGCAAGTTGCTCCTCGTGCACGGCCAGCACCACGGCAGGGTCGATCCAGACCCACTCCTGATTTGCAGCCATGGCGCGCTACCTGGCAAGTTCGCGCAGCACCGCGCGGCGCGATTTCATGATGTCGCGAGCGGTCAGCATCTGGCCTTCAAACACCGGGTCGTGCGGCGTGATGCGCATGCCGTCCGGGCTGTCTGTCAAGTACAGCGTGTCGCCCTTTTCCAGCTTCAGCCGCGCCAATAGCTCCTTGGGCAGGATCACGCCAACCGAATTGCCGATCTGGGTGAGCTTGAGGGCGTGCATGACGGGCTCCAGTGAAGTTATAACCAATGTTATACCGAACTGGCGCCTGGCGCCACCCGCAGCGCGGGTGGTCAGCCCATCACACCGCCCGGGTTACGCAGCCGGATGTGCAACTCACGCAGTTGCTTCTCGTCCACCAGGCTGGGTGCGCCAGTCAGCAAACACTGCGCCCGCTGGGTCTTGGGAAAGGCGATCACATCGCGGATCGACTCGGCCTTGGTCATCAAGGTGGCGATGCGGTCCAGCCCGAAGGCCAGGCCACCGTGCGGCGGTGCGCCGTATTGCAGCGCATCGAGCAAAAAGCCGAACTTGAGCTGCTGCTCCTCGGGCGTGATGTTGAGCGCGGCAAACACCTTGCTCTGCACCTCGGCGCGGTGGATACGCACCGAGCCGCCGCCGATCTCCCAGCCGTTGAGCACCATGTCGTAGGCCTTGGACAGGCAGGCGCCGGGGTCGGTGTCCATCAAGTCTTCGTGGCCGTCCTTGGGCGCTGTAAACGGGTGGTGCACGGCGTTCCAGCGGCCGGCCTCCTCGTCGTGCTCGAACATCGGAAAGTCCACCACCCACATCGGTGCCCAGACATCGTTGAACAGCCCGTGCTCGCGGCCAAACTCGCTGTGGCCGATCTTGACGCGCAGCGCACCCAGTGCATCGTTGACCACCTTGGCCTTGTCGGCGCCAAAAAAGATCAGGTCGCCATTGCGGGCGCCGGTGCGGGCGATGATCTCGGCCACCGCCGCATCGTGCAGGTTCTTGACGATCGGGCTCTGCAAGCCATCGCGGCCGCGTCCGGCATCGTTGACCTTGATCCAGGCCAGGCCACGCGCGCCGTAGATCTTGACAAACTCGGTGTAGGCATCGATCTCGCCCCGGCTCATCTCGGCACCGCCCGGCACCCGCAGCGCCGCCACCCGGCCGTTTTTGCTGGTGGCCGGGCCGCTGAAGACCTTGAAATCCACATCGCGCATCACATCGGTCAGCTCGGTAAATTCAAGCTTGACCCGCAGGTCGGGCTTGTCCGAGCCGTAGCGGTGCATCGCCTCGGCATAGGTCATCTGCACGTACACCGGCAGCTCCACGCCCAGCGTCTTGCGGAACACGGTGCGGATCATCGCCTCGGTGATGGCGCGGATCTCCTCCTCGCCCAGGAACGAGGTTTCGATATCGATCTGCGTGAACTCGGGCTGGCGGTCGGCGCGCAAATCCTCGTCGCGGAAACACTTGACGATCTGGTAATAACGGTCAAAGCCAGCGACCATCAGCAACTGCTTGAACAACTGCGGCGATTGCGGCAGCGCGAAGAACGCACCGTCGTGCACCCGCGACGGCACCAGGTAATCGCGGGCGCCCTCGGGTGTGCTCTTGGTCAGCATTGGCGTCTCGATGTCGATAAAGCCCTGCTCGTCCAGAAACTTGCGCACCTCGATCGCCACGCGGTAGCGCAGCATCAGGTTCTTCTGCATCTGCGGCCGGCGCAGGTCCAGCACCCGGTGCGTCAGCCGCACGGTCTCGGACAGGTTGTCATCATCAAGCTGGAACACCGGCGTCACGCTGGAGTTCAGCACTTCCAGTTCCAGCGCCAGCACCTCAATCTTGCCGCTCACCAGGTTGGTGTTTTCGGTGCCGGGCGGGCGTGCGCGCACCTTGCCCACCACCTTCAGGCAGAACTCGCCGCGCACACTCTCGGCGGTCTTGAACATCTCGGGCCGGTCGGGATCGCAGACGATCTGCACCAGGCCTTCGCGGTCGCGCAGGTCGATGAAGATCACGCCACCATGGTCGCGGCGGCGCTGCGCCCAACCCATCAGCGTGACAGTCTGGCCCAGCAGCGTTTCGCTGACCAGGCCGCAGTAAGTGGTTCTCATGAGATGACTCCGGTGCTTGTCTTGGACGGGGCGGGTGGCTGGCGCTGGGGTGCGCGCACCGGCCCGGGAAAATCAGCTTTGGCGTGTCAGCGGGGCGGTGCAAGCACCCTCAGGACCAGGCGCCGCGCCGCTTGCGCGCCCGGCCCCGTCAATTTCGGGCGACCACCACCGGCTGCGGCGCCGGCGGCGCGGGCGGCGGTGGCGCCACCACGCCCATCGAGATGATGTACTTCAGCGCCTGGTCCACGCTCATCCGCAGCGGCCGCACATTGGCGCGCGCGATGATCAGGAAAAACCCCGAGGTGGGGTTGGGCGTGGTGGGCACGTACAGGCTGACATGCTCGCCGTCCAGGTGCGCCTGCACCTCGCCACCGGGCTTGCCGGTGACAAACGCGATGGTCCACGAGCCAGCGTGCGGGTACTGCACCAGCACCGCCTCGCGAAACGCATTGCCGCTGCTGGAAAACAGCGTGTCCGACACCTGCTTGACCGAGCTGTAGATGGCGTTGACGATCGGGATGCGGGACATCAACTTGTCCCACTGCCGCACCGACCACTGGCCAAAGATGTTGGTGACGAACACACCGGTGGTGAGCATCATCGCCACCATCACCAGCACGCTCAGGCCCGGGATATGGCGCAGCGATTCAAGAAACGCATCAGCCCCGGCCGGCAACACCGCCTGGCTGATCGTCAGCAGCCACGAGAACATGCCGTCCATCAGCCCCAACAGCCACAGCAGCACCCAGATGGTGATGGCCAGCGGCAGCCAGACCAGCAGGCCGGCAATGATGTACTTTCTCACGCGATGGGCTTTCTCAACGGGCGGTCAGGGTGCTGCCGGCGCGGCAGCCGCACCGGCCGCAGGCGCTGCGCTGGGGGACGCCGCAGGTGCTGCCGGGGCCGGGCTGGCTTTGTCGGTGGCTTTGTCGGCAGCGTTGTTGCCTGATTTGTCGCCGGACTTATCGCCGGACTTATCGCCGGATTTGTCGCCCCCCTCGGGCTTGTCGGCGCCGGCCGCTTTGTCCTTGCCCTCGGCGCCTGCGGCAGGCACCACCGGCGCAGCACCGCTGCTCTTGAAATCAGTGGCATACCAGCCCGAGCCCTTGAGCTGGAAGCCCGCCGCGGTGACCTGCTTGGTAAAAGTTTCCGCGCCGCAAGCCGGGCAAATGCTGAGCAGCGGATCGGACATCTTTTGCAAAACGTCCTTCGCGTGGCCACAGGCTGAGCAGCGATAAGCGTAGATCGGCATGGCAATAACCCTAGGCGCAAAGCCTTCAATTATAGGGCCGGGCCAGGTTGGGGCCTCACCCTGCCAGACCCGCCAACCGGTGGTGGCTGCCCTGGTGGTTTTTAAGCGCCTGCGGGCCCAGCGAGCCCAGCACCATGCCCACCACCGCCATCACAAAGCCCGCCAACTGCGCCGGAAACACCTCGCCAGCCGGCGTGGCGAGCAGCAGGCCCCAGGCCAGCACGCCCAGCGTGATCGAGAACACCGCCCCCTGCGTGGTGGCGCGGCGCCAGTACAGCCCCGCCACCAGCGGCACAAACGCACCCACCAGCGTGATCTGGTAGGCGCCCGACACCATGTCGTAGATCGGTGTGCCCTGCGAGGCAATCGCGTAGGCACACACACACACCGAGAACACCAGCACCGAGATGCGCATCGTCAACAACTCTTGCCGGTCACTGACACGCGGAAAAAACTGGCGCCAGATGTTTTCGACAAAAGTCACGCTGGGTGCCAGCAAGGTGGCCGAGGCAGTGCTTTTCAGCGCCGACAACAAGGCGCCGAAAAAAATCACCTGCATGGCAAACGGCATCTTCTGCATCACCAGCGTGGGGATCACCTTTTGTGGATCCTCCTTGATCAGCGTGGCAGCCGACTCGGGCATGATGATCAGCGCACTGACCACCAGGAACATCGGCACAAACGCAAACAGGATGTAGCAGACGCCACCGATCACCGGGCCCTGGGTGGCGGCGCCCACGTTCTTGGCCGACATCACGCGCTGGAACACGTCCTGCTGCGGGATCGAGCCCAGCATCATCGTCATCGCCGCCGCGATGAAAAACGCAATCTGCTTGAAGCCGGGCTCGGGCAGGAACTTGAACAAGTCTTTGCTGCTCGCCAGCGCCAGCACCTTGTCGGCACCGCCGGCCAGCTTGGCGGCAAACACCGCGATGACGCTCAGCCCCACCACCAGGATGATCATCTGGATGAAATCGGTGACCGCCACCGACCACATGCCGCCAAACAGCGTGTAGGCCAGGATCGATGCGGTGCCCAGCACCATGCCCAAGGGCACGCTGATCGCACCGTCGGACAGCAGGTTGAACACCAAACCCAGCGCGGTGACCTGGGCCGACACCCAGCCCAGGTAGCTGAGGATGATGATCAGCGAGCACACCACCTCGATGCCCCGGCCAAAGCGCTCGCGGTAGTAGTCGCTGATCGTCAGCAGCGTCATCTTGTACAGCTTGCTGGCAAAAAACAGCCCGACCAGGATCAAACAAGTACCGGCGCCAAACGGGTCTTCGACCACACCGTTGAGGCCCCCCTGCACAAACTTGGCCGGGATGCCCAGCACGGTTTCCGAGCCAAACCAGGTGGCAAAGGTGGTGGTGACGATCATCACCAGCGGCAGGTGGCGGCCGGCAATCGCAAAATCGGCGGTGTTCTTGACCCGCCGCGCCGCCCACAGCCCGATGGCAATGGTGACCAGCAGATAGAGGATGACCAGGGTCAGCAACATGGTGGTGGGTGGCTCCGCATCGTCTCGGGTAAGCGCACATTATCGGGTTGCGCTGGCCCCCTCCCCCGGGCAGGGGGAGGGTTGGGGTGGGGGTCGAAGGGTGGCGCAATCGCGAGACCGCACCCC
>JANOBL010000496.1:0-3609 GCA_031411635.1 Betaproteobacteria bacterium | reverse complement strand
GATGTCGCCGTACCAGGCTTCCAGATTGGTTTTCAGCGCATCGGCGTCGGTCAACACCCCCACGCTGATGATCGGCCCCGGCGCCTCGCCAAACACCCGTTGGAAATCGGCCACCACATCACGCTGGTAATGCAGCCAGCGGCCGGTGCGCGCCGCGCCGGATTCCACCGTCAGGTACTGGATGCGGCTGCTGCGGTGGTTGCGGTGCACGGTTTCCGGCGCATGGCGGCCACCGTCCCACACGTACATCAGCGTGGCATACGGCAGGCGGTGGCCGGTGAACAACTCCACCTGCTCGTAGAACAAGCGCTCGCGCAGCGGCAGCCGTGTGTCGTCACCACCAAACGCCAGGATCAGCCGGGCCGGGCAATCGTCAAGCACGGCCACCGCCACGTCGGCATCGGCCGGGGCTTCGCGCACCCGCCAGCTAAACCGCAGCCGGCCGGCCACGGCCGGGTCGACCTGCACCGCGCAGCGCAGGCCAGTGGCCGACGACGCGGCCTGGGCATGCAGCACGCGGCGCTCGCCGTCCTGCACCACGGCGTAATGGGTGGGCGTCAGGTCGCGCCGCATCGCATACGGCCGCCAGCAGCCTTGGGCTGCGCCCAGCGGGGCACTGGAAAACGGCAACACTTGCGGTGCCGGCGCGGGGTCGCCGCGCGGTGCAACGGCGCAGCCGGTCAAGCCCAGCCCAAAACCGGCCACCAGGCAACCCCGGCGCCCAACTGAAGGGGCAGAGCCCGCCGCGCCGCCGGATTGATCGCTCATGCCCACCACCCGCCACACCGCCGGGCGTGGAAATGACAAAAGCGGGATGGTAGCGGTTCAGTCCGGCGGCAGACCCCCCGGACTGAAGGTCACAGCCAGGCGGTTCAGCGCTGGTCGGCGTCCATCGAGCGCAGCGCCGCGGCACGCAGATCGGCGGCAAAGCCGGGCTCGGTGGCTTCGATGCGGCGGGCCCAGGCCAGCACCTCTTCGGCGTTGCGCGGCTCGCGGCCGTCCTGGCCCAGCAGCCAGTTGTCCAGCTTGCGCAAGCGGTTGATGATCGCGGCAGCCAAGCTGCCCAGCCAAAGCGAGCCGCGGGGAATGGCCAACCGGCTGGGCCGGCCAAAGGTCATGGATGCACTGGTCATGGTGAGAACTCCATCGGTTGTACGGACCCGGATCGGGTTCGTGTTGCAGTGCAGTATAGGGTTTTCCCTCGGTTTGTGCATTGGCCCTTCATTCATCAGGCCGAATGACAAACGCCAGGCCGTGCTGTGCATCACGGCTTGACGGATGCCCCGCGCCCGGCCGACACTCGCGTTCCCGCTGCAACCGACTTCAAGGAGAGTGCCATGACGAAAATTGCCATTGCCCCCTGGTCGGCTTGCGCGCACTGATCCTGCGCTGCATTCGGGTCTTGCGGCCACTGGTCCGCAAGCTGTGATGCCAACGCGGTAGCGCCCAGGCGCCCGCAACCCGACCCCCACTGAACTTGCCTTGCGGCCGGCCTGACGCCAGCCGCAGCCTGGCGTCGCCAGCGACGCCGCTGGTCAGGCGGGCACGAGCCACACCGTGGTGGCTGGCCCGTCTGGCGTGGAGGGTTGAACCCAACATGATGGATGCGATCGATTTTGAGTTGTTGGCCGGCATTGGCCTGGGCGCTGCGATTCAGCAGCAGCTTGCCAACGGCGTGGCCGACCCCCAGGCCCGTCCGATGCGGCTGGTGGAGGTGCAGCGTGAGCACCTGCTGTTGCACGACGGCCGTGTCCAGCACCGGGCGCTGTGCAGCCCGGTGCTGGCCGTGGACCTGCAGGCCCAGCATGAATCGCTGGTGGTGGGCGATTGGGTGTTGGCGCGGCCCGGCGGTGCGCTCGGTTGGCTCGTTGCCTGCCGTCTGCTGCCACAGCACCAGATCACCCGCCGCAGCAGTGCCCGACACAGCGATGGCCGGGCCGGCGCGCAGCGCCAGGCGCTGGTCAGCAATGTGGACACCGCGTTGCTGGTGATGGGACTGGACGCCGATTTCAACCTGCGCCGGCTGGAGCGCTACCTGGCGTTGGCGCAGCTTGCCGGCGTGGCCGCGGTGCTGGTGCTCAGCAAGGCCGATACGCTGGACGCGGCCCTGTGCGCGCAGCGCTTGTTGCAGGTGCGCGAGCTGCTGCCGGCCGAGGTGACCGCGCTGGCCTTGGACCTGCGCCAGCCTGCCGCAGCGGCTGCGCTGGCCCGTTGGTTGCAGCGCGGCCAGACGCTGGTGCTGCTGGGCAGCAGCGGCGCCGGCAAGAGCACACTGGCCAACACTTTGCTGACCGCTTCTTCGCAACCCGCCGATCCGGCCGAGGCAGCGATGCCCCGCCCGACCGGCCCGGTGCGCAGCGACGACAGCCGCGGCCGCCACACCACCACGGTGCGCAGCTTGCTGCCGCTGCCCGGCGGTGCCTGCGTGATCGACACCCCCGGCTTGCGTGCGCTGCGGCTGGATGTGGACAACGCCGACGATCTGGCGTTGGCGTTTGGCGATGTGGCGCGCTGGTCGCCGCTGTGTCGGTTTCGCGATTGCCAGCATCGGCTGGAGCCCGGCTGCAGGGTGCGCGAGCTGGTGCCCGAGCCCCGCTTGCGCAACTACCACAAGCTGCTGCGCGAGGCCCGGCGTGATTCGGTCAGCGTGGACCAGCGCCGCGAGCAACTGGCGCTGTGGAAATCGCGCAGCCGCCATGCCGAGCTGCGCAGCCGTGCCAAGCGCGAATCCGGCGGCTGAACCGCCCCCCCAGATTGCGGCAAACCCGGAGGGCATACTGCCGACACCGTCACAGGCCGTCGCGATGTTGCATGTCCCCACCCTGATGCTGGCGCTGCTGCTGGGTTTTTTGCTGCTGACGCTGGAGCTGGGCGTCTCGCAGCGCAGTGTGCGGGTCCGGCCCGACCTGCAGCGCTGGACCTGGGGCTGCTGGGCCTTTCTGGCCGGCTTGGTGCTGCTGGCGTCGCGGGTGGTGATGCCGCTTTCTTTGTCAGTGCTGCTGGGCAATGCCTTTTTGTGCCTGGGCATGGTGATCTATGCGCAGCACCACCGATGCCTTGTTGGCGCATGAGCTGCTGCGCGCCCGCCGCACCGGATCACCGGTGGCGTTTGTGCTGCTGGACCTGGACCATTTCAAGCTGGTGAATGACCAGCACGGCCACCGCACTGGCGATGCGGTGCTGCGCGGTTTTGCCAGCGTCGTGCGCGGCCGGCTGCGGGCGTCCGATGTGCTGGGCCGCACCGGCGGCGAGGAGTTTGGCCTGGTGCTGCCGGCCACCGACGCGGCCGGTGCACGCTGGCTGGTGGAGGACATCCGGCGTGCGGTGGAGGCGATGGATGTTGCCAACAGCGCCGGTGTGCCGGTCAAGGTGACGGTGTCGGCCGGGTTGGCGGTGGCCGATGCGCAGGCTGATGCGGCCGGTGCCGTGACCGGCGACCGGCTTTACGGCCAGGCCGACCAATCGCTGTACGAGGCCAAGCGCGCCGGGCGGAATCGGGTGGAGGTGTTTGGCGCCAGCATGGGGGCTTCAGCGTTGCTGCCGTTGGAATGAGTGATGGCCTTCCTCTCGGCAGTCTCTGGCATCGTTACCCCCATCCCGGCCTTCCCC
>JANOBL010000495.1:0-3910 GCA_031411635.1 Betaproteobacteria bacterium | reverse complement strand
AGCAGCTCGCTCATGTACTTGACCGCCGCGACGGTCGGGTAGTCGTCGGCGTTGTGGGTGTCGGCCGAGCGGAACTCGGCGGCGTGGGCCGCGGCGCAGAAGCCGGCAAGCAATGCGGTGGAGAGGATAGGGACGGCAAGTTTTTTGAGCTGAAGGTTCATGATGGGTTCCTTGGGTTGAGAGAGTCAGGGTCGTGCCGCAGGCGGCGTGTAATCGATGGTCACAAAGCTGCCGCCCTGGTATTGCTGCGCCACCGGATCCAGCGGGTTCGTTTGCGCCAGGATTCGCGCCGCATGGTCTTCGGCGTTGCTTTGCGGCTGGTAGCCCAGCGGCGCACACCCATTTGGCGTCCAGTAGCTTCGGCTGTTGTTCGACACACCCCAAACCGCCAGGTAGCCAACGCTTGGCGCGCTGATGCAGCGCAAGACGAGCTGGATCGCGTCTTCGTGCGACAGCCAGGTGCTGAGGTGGCGAAAGTTTGCCGGCTCTGTTTCGAAGCTGCCGATGCGCCGCGAGATGCCTTCGATGCCATGCTTGACCCAGTACATCTGCGCCATGGCTTCGCCCCAAGCCTTGGACAGGCCGTAAAGGCCGTCCGGGTGAAACGGCGCATCGAGTTCGAGCTTGTCATGGACCGAGTGCATGCCGAATGCGTGGTTTGAACTCGCAAAAACAATGCGCCTCAGCTTGTGGCGGCGCGCACCTTCGAAGACCTGGTGCAGCGCGACCAGGTTGTTCTCGATGACTTCCGGCAAGGCCCGCTCGACACTGGTGCCGGCCAAGTGGATCAGCGTGTGCACGCCCTGCAGCAGTTGATCGACGACGGCGGGGTCGCGCAGGTCGCCATGCATCACGTCTTCACCTTCGTGCAGCGGCTCAAGCGGCTTTCTGCCGCCGGCCGAGCGCAAGTCAACACCGTGCTTTTGCAGCGCGGTGCGAAGCACGCGGCCCATATTGCCCGCGGCACCTGAGAGTGCAACCTTGGTCATGCGATTCATCCTTTCACGGTTAGGCTCAAGAAATGGCAGGTTGGATCGTGGTGGTCGGCGCGCAGCTCAGCGAACCAGGCAAGGCCGATTCATCGGACAAGCGCAGGGCGCTTGGGATCGAACTTCCAGTTCGGGATCAGGTACTGCATCGCCATTGCGTCGTCGCGCGCACCCAGGCCGTGTTGCTTGTAGAGCTGGTGGGCCTTCTCAACTTCAACCATGTCAAGCTCGACGCCCAAGCCCGGCTTGTTCGGCACCTGGACATGGCCGCCGACGATCTGCAGCGGCTCTTTCGTAAGACCTTGGCCGTCCTGCCAGATCCAGTGGGTGTCAATCGCCGTCACCTTGCCCGGCGCGGCCGCGCCGACATGGGTGAACATGGCCAGCGAGACGTCGAAGTGGTTGTTCGAATGCGAGCCCCAGGTCAGGCCCCAGTCGCGGCAGGTCTGCGCCACACGCACCGAGCCGGCCATGGTCCAGAAGTGCGGGTCGGCCAGCGGGATATCAACCGATTGCAGCGACAAGGCATGGCTCAACTGGCGCCAGTCGGTGGCGATCATGTTGGTGGCCGTCGGCAGGCCGGTGGCGCGGCGAAACTCCGCCATCACCTCGCGGCCTGAGAAGCCGTCTTCGGCACCGCAGGGGTCTTCGGCATAGGCCACCACGCTGCGCGCGTCGCGCATCAGGCGGATGGCGTCCTTCAACAGCCAGCCGCCGTTCGGGTCAAGCGTGACGCGCGCCTGCGGAAAGCGTTGGTGCAGCGCGGTGACCGCTGCCACCTCGTCCTCGCCGCGCAACACACCGCCCTTCAGCTTGAAGTCGTTGAAGCCGTAGCGCTCGTAAGCGGCTTCGGCTAGACGCACGATCGAATCGGGCGTCATCGCCACCTCATGGCGCAGGCGCGACCAAGCGTCATTCGCGCCGGGGTCGGTGAGGTCATTGCCAACGTCATTGCCAACGTCATTGCCAAAGTACGGTAGATCGGTCTTGGCGCGGTCGCCGATGAAAAACAGATAACCGAGCATCTCGACCTGGTCACGTTGCTGGCCTTCGCCCAGCAATGCTGCCACCGGCACCCCGAGGTGCTGGCCCAGCAGGTCCAGCAGCGCCGACTCGAGCGCGGTGACGGCGTGAATCGCGATGCGCAGATCGAAGGTCTGCAGTCCACGCCCGCCGACATCACGATCGGCAAACTTTGCCGTTGCCTGCTGCAGCATGCGCAGATACTCGCCGATCGGTCGGCCGAGCAACAGCGCGCGCGCATCTTCCAGGGTTTGGCGGATTTTCTCGCCGCCCGGCACCTCACCCACGCCGGTATGGCCCGCGTTGTCGGTCAGGATCACGATGTTGCGCGTGAAGAACGGCCCATGCGCGCCGCTGAGGTTGAGCAGCATGCTGTCGCGGCCGGCGACAGGAATGACTTGAAGGCCGGTGATCAGCGGGGTGGGCATGGTGTGCTCCGGACAGGGCATTGCATTGCTTCGTTCCTTTGAGGATCAGTAAGTCAGGCCAAAGCCGAACGGGTACAGCGTGTCCGCGGCCGGATAACCCGGCGCGTCGGGCTGGTTGTCGATCACCGCTTGCAGCTTGTTGGCCAGCGCGAAAGGCAGCTTGCCCTGCGGCTTGGCCTTGCCCGTCAGCACATCGAGCAGCGCGGCATTGCCGACACCGAAGCCGGCGACGATCGCACCGGCCTGCCGCAAGCCGCTGGCCTCGTCGATCACGTAGGGCTGGCGGAAGTTGATGCTGAGCACCACCTTGTCCGGCCCGATCTCTTTCATCACCGCCTGGATATCGGCTAGCGACGGCGAGATGCGCCACGACTTGGACGCGGCCATCGTCGTGAACGACAGGTTGTTGGCCTCCCAAGGGAAGGCACCGCCGAAGACCAGGCCATTGGCATTCGGCCCGCCGAGGTAGCCGTCGTCGATACATTGCGGATTGGCAGCCGGGTGCGTGATGCAGGGGTCGTTCGCACCCCAGACCTTGCCGGTCAAGGGGCTGACGAAGGCCGGATTGGCGCCTGTGGCCGGGTCCTTGCTGCGATAGACGTTGGTGCCGCCGTTGCCGATCTCGACGCGGATGATCGCGCGGTCGAAGGCGGCTGCCGACGGACGGCCGACGACATTGCCAGCCGCATCGCGTGCCAGCGCCTTGCCGTCGGCGCCGGCCTCGCCGTTGAGCACTTGCGAGAAGACCTTCTGGGCATCGGCAGTATCCAGACCCATGGTGTAGACCTTGGCGCCCGCGGCCACCGGCAGCAGCTTGTTGTTCTGCCCGTTTTGAAGAAGCACGATCGACTTGCGCTGGATGTCCAGCCCTGCTTCACGAAACGCGGGCTGACCGACGATGCTGCCCGCCTTGTCCTCGTCCACATAGGGGTTGTCGAACAGGCCCAACTCGAACATCGGCCGCAGCAATCGCCGCGCGGCTTCGGTGATGCGTGCCTCGCTGACCAGGCCAGCGCCCACCAGATCGGTGATGGTTTTGGCATCGTCAAAGCCCGACAGCGTGTCGGTGCCGCCGTTGATCGCCGCGGCCACGCGCTCGGGCACGGTTTTGCCTTCCAGGCCCCAGGCCCTGTCGTTGATGATGCCGGTGTCAGAGTTGACATAGCCCTTGAAGCCGAGCTTGCCGCGCAGCAGATCGGTGACGATCTGCTTGGAGAAGGCCATGCCGGTCTGCTCGTACTGCACGCCTTCGTAGGTCACGGCGATCGGCACGCCGTAGTACGGCATGATCGACGACACGCCGGCATCGATCGCCGCCTTGAAGGGCTTCAAGTGCCCGCCGAAGTTGCCCGCCGGATAGACCTGGTTCTTGCCAAAGGCGTAGTGCGGATCGAGCCCCAGTTCCTGCGGGCCGCCGCCGGGAAAGTGCTTCATCGTCAGCGCCACCGGCGACTTCGGATTCAGCGGCCC
>JANOBL010000494.1:0-2904 GCA_031411635.1 Betaproteobacteria bacterium | reverse complement strand
GGCGCGCGCCAGCTCCTCGATCAGCACCGCCGAGTGGCCAAAGTCGCCACCCGAGCCGCCATAGGCCTCCGGCACCGTGCAGCACAACAGGCCGGACTCGCCAGCCTGACGCCACACGCTTTGCGGCACGATGCCGTCGTGTTCCCATTGGTGCAAATACGGCACCAACTCGTTGTCGACAAAACGGCGCACGGCGTCGCGGAATTGTTCGTGGTCTTCGCGGAAGACGGTGCGCATGGCGGGCTGCTCGGGTTTGTGCGGGTGAAAAGTCGAGTTCAGGCCGCAGTGGTTTCGGCCAGTGCCGGCAGCGCATCGGCGGTGATGGCCGGCCAGTAGCCGGCGGCGCCACCGGCACAGACGGCCCGGCCGATGCGTTGCGACCAGGCGGTGGACGAGCCGTACTCGCTGCGCCAGGCCCACAGGCGCCGGGTTGTCAGGTGCAATTGATGCTCGTGGGTGAAGCCGATGGCGCCGTGCACTGCATGGGCGATGCCGGCGGCCACCGTGGCGGCCTCGGCCGCGCACACCTTGGCCGCAGCGATGGGCAGCAGCGCCAGCGGGCCGGTGGCGGATTCCACACACGCCGCCTCGGCGCTGATAGACGCGATGGCCAGGTTTTCGGCCAACAGCGCGATCTGGTGGGCGATGGCCTGGAAGCTGCGGATGCGCTTGCCAAACTGCACCCAAGTGGACACCGCAATCCTTTGTGCCCGGCCGCTGGCATGTTGGCTTTGTGGCCGATGCACGCGGCCTGGGCCACATGGTGGTGATCACGCCCGAGTACACCCCGGCGCTGGAGCGCTTCTTCACCGAGCTGATGGGTTTTAGCTGGTATGGCTCGGGCGCCGGCAAGGGCAAGACCGGTTTTTTCCGCGCCAAGCTCAATGACAAGAGCAGCCACGACCTTGCCTACGGCTTTGGCCCCGGCAAGATGGGTGTGCAGCATGTGGCGCTGTTTGTGAAGACGCTGCGCGACGTGGGCGAGACGCAAGACCTGGTCAAGAAGCGCAACTTGCCGATGATGATGACGATGGGCCAGCACACGCAGGATCCGCATGTGTCCTTCTACCACTTCAACCCGTCGGGCTTTGCCTTCGAGACGATTGTCGAGCTGGCGCCCTGGCACCCCGACGGCGTTGAGCCGAACCCCGAGCAGATGAGCACCTGGGGCCATGAGATCGTCGGCCCGATCCTGGGGCCGAGCGTGGGCTCGCCCGAGGATCAGTTGGCGCCTTGAGGCGCGGCCGGCATCGGCACTTCATGCATCGCGCAACAGGTCCTGCATGAGGCGGCGCACGATGGTCAGCGCTGGTGCTTCGCTGCGGCCGGCCAGCGTGACCATCGCGAAGCGCGCGGTCGCATTCAGCGCCGGTTTCATCGCCAGTTCTGCCAGATCGGGGCCTGCGGCCCGGATGGCGATCAGCACGGTGTCGCTGTGCCGTGTCAATTCAACCAGGCTGGGAATCTCCTCGCAGCGCAGCGTGACGCAGCGTGCCGGGTGCGCGTCTGGCCCGTAGCGCTCTACCAGCACACGCGCCACCTCGTCGCTCAGCGGCGTCGATGCGATCGGATACGCCCGCAGTTGATCGAAGCTGACGCTGCCAGGCTTGCGCAGCAGCGGGTGGCCGCGCCGGCACAGGATGGCGCCACGCATCTCGTAGGTCTCGGTGGCGCGCAAGTCGGGCGCGGGCGCCAGCGAACGCGCGTCGACCACCAGCGCGTCGATCGTGCGTTCGCGCAGGCTGCGTGCCAGCAGTTCGGTGTGGCCGCGCGAAATCTCGAGCTGCAATTGCGGATGTTGCGCGGCCATGTGCATCAGCAGCGGCGTCATCAGCATCGCGCCCGGTCCCGAGCCGAGACCGAGCCGCAGCGATCCGGCCAGGCCGCGCGCCGACTGCGGTCCGATGTCGAGCAAGTCGTCAGCGGCCAGCACAAGCCGGCGTGCCCGCTCCACGACCTCGCGGCCAAAAGGGGTGACCTCGCTGCGCCGGCCAATGCGGTCAAACAGCGGCTGGCCGAGTTCAAGCTCGAATGCGCGGATGCTGCGGCTCAAGGCCGGCTGGGTCAGGAACAAGGCATTGGCTGACTTGCTGAATGAGCCGGTCTGCGCCAGCGACACCAGGTGTCGCAGTTGTACGAGGGTCATGGCACGAGGGTCATGGTCGGGTTCTGAAAGCTGTGCTTGAAACTCATGCTAACGCAGAAAACAATGCATTGGACATTGCATGCACCGAATCCTACATTGGCTCTGCCCGAAGCCCACGGTTGCGTTTTCACCTCCAGGAGTCACCATGACGAAGTTCCAACGCTCGCTGACCTGCATGGTCGGCCTGCTGCTCAGTGCCGGCACGGCGATCGCGCAGACCTGGCCTGCCAAGCCGGTCAACCTGATGGTCCCGTACCCTGCGGGCGGCCCGTCGGACGCGATCGCGCGCATCTTCTTCAACCCGCTCGGCAAAGAGTTGGGGCAGCAGGTGCTGGTGGAAAACCTGGGCGGTGTCAGCGGCGCGATGGCGGCGCAGAAGGTGCTGGCGGCACCGGCCGACGGCTACTACATCTTCCAGGGCTCGCCCAACGAGGTGATCCTGTCGCCGCTGGCCAATGCCGCGGTGAAGCTGAAGACCGAGGACTTCCGCCTGGTGCACCCGGTGGCCGATGCGGTGATGGTGTTCGTGACGCGCAAGGACCTGCCGGTGAGCAACGTCGACGAGCTGATCGCGCTGGCGCGCAAGTCGGCCGACAAGCCACTCACCTACGGCAGCGTCGGCATCGGCTCGCTGTACCACCTGATCCTCGAGAACGTGCAGGCCACGACCGGCGTCAAGCTGCAGCACGTGCCGTACAAGGGCAACGCGCCGCTGCTGACCGACATCGGCGGTGGTCAAGTCGACTTCGCGGTGTTGG
>JANOBL010000493.1:0-3928 GCA_031411635.1 Betaproteobacteria bacterium | reverse complement strand
ACGCACTGCTGGCGCGCTGAGGGTTTGTCTTGCGCCTTCCCCCTGGCAGGGGGAAGGCGCCAGGCCGCGCGCTACTTTGCACAACATTTACGGCGACCCGCCAACGCGGGTGTGTCCCAGGACGTTGAACCGGCACAAGTGCGGACAATCCGGCTTGACGCCCGGGGCTGCCGGGCTTACCGCCACCAGGTCCAGCCAGGAGCTTGCACCATGAGCCCGACCAGCACCACGCAAGCCGCCATCGCCGCCCATCGCTTTGGCCTGGGCGAGGCCGACCTGGCACTGGTGGGCGGCGATCCCCGGGCCTGGCTGCGGGCCCAGATCGGGCCGGCCGATCTGCAACAAGGCAACAACCTGCCCGGCCTGATCGAAGCGCTGGCCCGCCAAACCGCCGCACGCCAACTCGACACCGAAGACGCCCGCGCCGCGCTGCGCGCCCAGACCCAGGGCGACATGCGTGCCCGGCTGGTCACGGCGGCTGTCAGCAAGCGGCCGTTTGCCGAGCGGCTGGCGCTGTTCTGGAGCAACCATTTCACCGTCTCGCTGGGCAAGGGCAGCACCCAAGGCCTGGTGGGCGCTTACGAGCGCGAGGCGATCCGGCCGCACATCGCCGGCCGGTTTGTCGATCTGCTCAGCGCCGCCGTCAGCCACCCGGCGATGCTGCGCTACCTGGACAACCAGTTGTCGGCCGGCCCGCAATCAGTGCTGGTGCAGCGCTTGCGCCGGCGCAGCGCACTGGTGGCGGCGGACGGCAGCCCGGCGCCCAACAACCCACTGCGCCTGACCGGCCTGAACGAAAACCTGGCGCGCGAGGTGCTGGAGCTGCACACGCTGGGCGTGGCCGATGGCGGTGGCGTGTACGGCCCCTGGGGCGGTTACACCCAGGCCGATGTCAGCGCATTTGCCGCCGTGCTGACCGGCTGGCGTGGCCCACGCACCGAGCCACGCGCTGCCGCCGCGGCTGACAACCCCGGCACCTTCGATCCACTGTGGCACCAGCCCGGCGCCAAAACCGTGCTGGGCCGCAGCCATGCCGAGGGCCCGCAGGCGCTGCGCGCGGTGCTGGAAGACCTGGCGCGGCACCCTTCCACCGCCCGCTTCATTGCCACCAAACTGGCGCGCCACATGGTGGCCGACCAACCACCGCCGGCCCTGGTGGCACGGCTGGCGCGGCGCTTTACCGACACCGGTGGTGATCTGACTGCGCTGTACAACACGCTGATCGATGCGCCCGAAGCCTGGGACAGCGCAGCGGCCAAGCTCAAGACACCCGAGGAGTTTGTGCTCAGCAGCGCCCGCGTGCTGCGGGTGGGCGACCGGCTGGCCAGCCGCGCCGCCGACGCCGGCCTGGCAGCGCTGGGCCAGCGGCCGCACTCGGCCACGTCGCCGGCCGGCTGGTCGGACAACGCGGCCGATTGGCTGGGGCCCGAGGCCGTGTGGCAGCGCGTGGAATGGGCCGTGCAGGTGGCAGACAGGCTGGGCAACAGCGTCGATGCCCGGGCGCTGGCGCAGGCCAGCCTGGGCCCGATGTTGAGCGAGACCACCCGGTTCCAGATCGACCGCGCAGCCGACGGCGCGCAGGCGCTGACGCTGCTGCTGATGGCGCCCGAGTTCCAGCGCCGCTAAAAGCCCACCCGAACTGGAGCAAACCATGCCGCACACCCACCCCACCCTGCCCGGCCGTCGCCAACTGCTGCGCAGTGCAGCCGCCGCTGGCCTGGGCGTGCTGGCGCCGATGGCCGGTTTGAGCCTGGCCGGCGCCGCCAAGCCCGGCGGCCCGCGCCTGGTGCTGGTGATCCTGCGTGGTGGGCTGGACGGCTTGTCGGCGGTGCCCACGCCGGGCGATCCGGCGTTTGCCGAGGCCCGTGGTGCACTGGGCCGTTTTGCCACCCCGATGTTGGCGCTGGACAACCTGATGGCCTTGCACCCGGCGCTGCCCGGCCTGCATGCGATGTACGGCCAGCGTGAACTGCTGGTGGTGCACGCCACCGGCCTGCCGTACCGCGACCGATCGCACTTTGATGCCCAGCAGGTGCTGGAGTCGGGCGGCAGCAAGCCGTTTGCGCTCGACACCGGCTGGCTGGGCCGGGCGCTGGCCGGCGGGGACCAAAAGGCCCTGGCCTTGCAGACGGCGGTCCCGCTGGTGCTGCGTGGTCACGGCGCAGTGGACACCTGGGCCCCCAGCACCCGGCCCGACCCGGCGCCCGACCTGGTGGCCAGGCTGGAGCGGCTGTACGCCAGCGATCCGGCCTTGGCGTCGGCGCTGGCCCGGGCGCGTGAATTGCGGCTGGACGGCGCAATGCCTGGCATGGCCACGATGGCCACCACACCCGCATCCGGCATGGCCGCTGCCACACCACCCGCACCGGGCCGGGCGCAAGTGCTGGTACTGGCACGCCAGGCGGCGCAGTTTTTGATCCAGCCCGATGGCCCACAAGCGGCGGTGCTGGCGCTGGGCGGCTGGGACAGCCATGCCAACCAGGCCGGCGACACCGGCCCGCTGGCCAACAACCTGCGCACCCTGGACGCTGCACTGGTGGCCTTGCGCGAGGGCCTGACCCAGCCGGCCGCCGGTGACACCTGGCGCCGCACCGTTGTGCTGGTCGTCACCGAGTTTGGCCGCACTGTGGCGATCAACGGCACCCAGGGCACCGACCACGGCAGCGGTGGCATGGCGCTGGTGGTGGGCGGTGCGGTGCAAGGTGGCAAGGTGATTGCCGATTGGCCCGGCCTGGCCATGGCGCAACGCCACGAGGGCCGCGACCTGCGCATCACCACCGATCTGCGCACGATCTTCAAAACCGTGCTGGCCGATCACCTGGGCCTGGCTGCGGCCAGGCTGGCCTTGGCCTTGCCGGGCTCGGCAACCCTGGCCGGCTTGCCGCTGCTGCGCGGCTGAAGCACAAGCACCGCCACCAGGACGTGGGGTTGGCCTGGCTGCGCCAACGCGGCAGACCGATTGATCTTGCACTGCGATAATCAGCGTATGGAACCGGTCATCACCCGAGTCAAGCCCAGCAAGCAAGGCAATGCCGACTTGGCCTATTGGCTTTCAAAGCCCATGGCCGAGCGGATCGCCGCGGTGGAAGTTCTTCGCCGGCAGGCCTTTGGCACACAGCCCACCGAACATGCTGAACCGCGACTTCAAAGAGTTTGCCGAATCGCTCAACGCCAGCGAGGTTGAGTACCTCGTGGTGGGTGGCTATGCACTGGCCGCCCACGGGCATCCGCGCTATACGGGCGACATCGACTTCTGGGTTTCCGATTCACCCGACAACATCGGGCGGTTGCTGCAGGCCTTGCGTGACTTCGGGTTCGGTTCACTCGGTTTGACAGCCAGCGACTTCACTGCCGACACCGTGATCCAACTCGGGCAACCGCCACGCCGCATCGATTTGTTGACGGGTATCGACGGCGTGGAATTCACCGCCTGCTGGCGTCGGCGCGAAACCCTGCAGTTGGACGGCGTCACGCTCAGCTTCATCGGGCTGGACGACTTCAAGGCCAACAAACGTGCCGCCGGACGGTTGAAGGATCTGGCCGATCTGGAAGCCCTGGAACCCCGCAGGCTTGACTAAAAAGGGGCGTGGTATCTGGCAAGCGCCACTTCAAAACTCGTCAGCCCGACTCTGCTGCAGGATCTCACGCGCCATCAGGCTTGCCGCGCCCCGGTGCGCATTGGCAAAACCCAGCGCACGCTGCACCCAGGCGTTGCGCTCCGGGTCACTGGCCAGCAGCACCGCCTGCTTGACCCCGGCATCGATGCTGTCCACCCGCACCGCTGCGCGCGCCACCAGCGCCTGCTTGGCGGCCTGGGCAAAGTTGAAGGTGTGTGGGCCCATCACGATCGGGCAGCCGCAGGCCGCCGCCTCGATCAGGTTCTGGCCGCCCAGCGGCGCAAAACTGCCGCCCAGCAAGGCCACGTCGG
>JANOBL010000492.1:0-1565 GCA_031411635.1 Betaproteobacteria bacterium | reverse complement strand
CGCCGTTCTCCGACCAAGACTTGCTCTTTGCGGCGACGGTGCGCACCTTGAGTGCATCGGCCGGCACATCCGGCAGGAAGGCCTGCACGCCGTTGCGCTTGGGCACGAGCAGCGGCTTGCCGATCCAGCCGCACAGCAGGCGCAGGCGACTGAGGTTGTTCTCCATCGTCTTGGGTTTGCGTCCCTCCTCGTACCAGGAGCGCACCAGCGCCTGAAGGTGCCGGGTCTCCAGGCCTCGGATGTCGGGTAGGTGGTAGCCCAGGTCCCACAGCTTGTTGCAGGCTGCCATTGCGACTTCGAGTGTCATGCGGACCGTGCGGTCCGAGGCCACGGCGCCGTTGACCCGCGTTCGGGCGTGCAGGAGAACAAGTTGAGAAGCGGACGCTCGCAGGGAAACCAGCCGATCCGGGAGATGTTGGTTCATGCCCGCATGGTGACGGCGCCTGGCACAGGGGCCGATGCGAATCGCGCTGAAGCAAGAGGCGCATTCGCATAGCGCCCTGCTTTTGTTCCCCACTATCGCTTCAGATGCTTGACCAGCACTCCAGCCGGATGGCAAGGCTCACGCGACCGCTTTCACCGAGCTACCAGTCAGAACGTCGGCAACGACGCCAGATCCCGGCCAGCATCCACGTGCTCGTCGTCGGTGATGGTGGCCGTGCCGTCCAGGCGCTGCGCGGGTCGCACGGCGGGACCAAACTGACCGTCCACGAGAGGTTGGGCTTGCGCGCCGTGCCGAATCGCGGTCAAGGCGTCTTCAACCGCGACTTCAGCGCGGGCTCCATATTCAGGAACAGATCCATCGATCCAATGGGGACTCCAGCGAAGTTTGGAAACGGTTCCGTTCGCATCCCACCTCACGGCTTCGATTGCATACAGGGCCATAGGTCCTCCGAAGATTTCAGGCTCAGCCATCGTAGGCCTGCATTGCGACAGTTTTGCGACGAACCTGTACCTCACCCCAATGATGCCGGGATGCTCACAGCGAAGACAACGCACACCGATGGCCACGACGAATCTGCCGCTGACCGAACACCCGGACTTCAAACGACCCAACCCGGCACATCACTTAAGAACGAATGGGCCGACTGATGGGATGGTGCCATGTCCATCAGCCCCAGAGCCTCGCGGCCGCTGGTTTCTGCCATCGATCCGATGGATCGCATGTCAGCTCAGGTTCCACTCACGCGGGACCTTGCGCGTCGATTCGCCCCCAAGAGGGCCGGGTTGACGAAACCCGTGTACGCCATCCATGCCACAGCCCTGGGCCACCCACGCAGAGGCGACTTGCGGCCATGGCGCAGCACCACGCTGCGGCTGGATATTTGCAGCCCGTACCCAAACGGGAATCTGCAGTGGACCTATGGTCGGTGTTGATGCCCTCAAGGGTAGTTCGACCCTTGAGGCGCGGGCCCTCAGTCATTGGCGTGGTCATCGGGGCCACCGATTCATGCGGAGCATTGGTCGAGAACATCGACGCCGCTTCGAAGTCCATGGCCGCCATTGCAGCAGCCGTCCTGTTCATCGTCCCCGCTGTTGCGGCTGGGAGGTGCTTGTCGTTCTGG
>JANOBL010000491.1:0-1615 GCA_031411635.1 Betaproteobacteria bacterium | reverse complement strand
CACGAAGCTGTTGGTACTCAGTTGCTCGCGGTTGACCAGCGACAGCGCCAGCCGGTCGGCATAGGGCCTGAACTCTTCCATCAGATCCAGCGCCAGCGCCGCCCGGCCAGGCCGCAGTGCATGCAGAAACCCGACCTGCGGGTCCAGCCCCGCTGCCTCGATGGCGCTGCGGCAATCGTTCATCCACATCGCGTACAAGAATGACAGCAGCGCGTTGATGCGGTCGCGCGGCGGCCGGCGGTTGCGGCCGTCCATCGCAAAGTGCGGCCGGGCATCGGCGCGCACCAGCAGGCTGAGGCGGGCAAAGTATTGGCGTGCGGCCTCGCCTTCCACGCCACGCAAGGTGTCGAGATCGGCCACCGCCGGCAGCGCGCGCAGGCTGGCAGCCAGATCGTCGGCGCCACGGGCCAGCCTGGTGGCTTCGTCGGGCGACTTTGACTCACGTGCACCCCGTTGCAGCACCTGGCGGGTGTTCTTGATCTTGCCGGCCACAAAGGCGCGCGCCGTGTCCAGCGCAAACGCCGGGTCCATCGCCCGAAGATGCTGCGCCCGCCGCAACAGCACATTGCCGGCGGTAGCACCCTCCAGCCGGGCCTTGAAGCGGCCGTTGTCGTCCAGCAGCACCAGGCCGATGGCCTCGTCGGCCAGCCGATGCATCAGCGGTGCCGACAAGCCCACCGGCCCAAAGCACACCACCGATTGCAAGTGGTGCAGCGGCACCCGCAGCCGCGTCTCGCGCTCCACCTCCACCCTCAGGGTGGCGTTGTCCAGCCGCAGGTAGCTGCCGGGGGTGTTGACGTACAAGGTGTTGAGCAGTTGCATGGCGCGGCCCGGAGGATTGGCGATGTAGATCGTGGCGGTGGCGGTGGCTGCGGTGGCGGCGGCAATCAAGCGTCGGGATCAAACAGCCGGGCGCGTGCCGCAGCCAGCGCGCTGGACGCGGCCGCCTCGGGTTGGCAGCGGTCGCGCAATGAGCAGCCGCCGCAGCGCTGGGCCGCCATCTCACCGGCCAGCGCAGGCGGCAGGCGCTGGCCCTGCAGCATGCTGCGCACCGCGTCGGTGGTATCGGCCACCTGCTGGCGCAGCGCGGGTGTGATGGGCACCACGCGCCGCCGCTTGGAGCTGGCGTAGTAGATGGCGCCCTCGGGCACCGGCCGGCCGCTGATGTATTCCAAACACACAGCCTGGGCAGCCAATTGCAGATCGTCACAGGCCGCGATGGACGCAGCCTTGTGGCGGTTGCCGTGTTTGTATTCCACCGGATAGGGCGCGCCACCGGCACTGAACTCCACCACATCGGCCTTGCCGATCAAACCCAGATCGTCATGCCACAGCGGCAACGCACGCTCACTGCGCACGCCCTTGGCGGTGTCCACGCCGGGCTTGTCCACCTGGGCGTGCACCGCATTGCCGCGCAGGGTGTGCAGGTTGTCGTCAAAGGCCTGCTCCAGGTGGATCAGGCCGCATTGGCGCGGGCAGTAGGCCCAGTGTTGCAGGGCGGACAGCGCGATGGCGTCGGCTGGCTCGGCGGCAGGGCCGGGCCGCTCATCCGATGAGATTGATATCATCAGCATCACTTTCTGTGGAGCCCGCCATGGCCGACTTTGTCTTGCGC
>JANOBL010000490.1:0-1551 GCA_031411635.1 Betaproteobacteria bacterium | reverse complement strand
CATTGTTTGGCGGTTTGAACATCTGGAAAGCCGTGCCGGTGGTGATCGAAGCGCTGCGCGGCGCCGGCCGGCTGCTGGCCACCGAGCAGATCAGCCACAGCTACCCACACTGCTGGCGCCACAAGAGCCCGGTGATCTACCGCGCGGCGGCGCAGTGGTTTATCCGGATGGACGAGGGCGAGGGTGTGTTCACGAAGGACAAGGCCGACAAGACGCTGCGCCAGATGGCTTTGGCGGCGATAGAGCACACCGGCTTCTATCCCGAAAACGGCCGGGCACGCTTGCGCGACATGATCGCCAACCGGCCCGATTGGTGCATCAGCCGGCAGCGAAGCTGGGGTGTGCCGCTGCCGTTTTTCCTGCACAAGGAAACGGGTGAGCTGCACCCACGCACGATGGCCATCCTGGACCAGGCGGCCGACATCGTGCAGGCCGGTGGCATCGAGGCCTGGAGCCGGGTCGGCGCCGAAGAGATCCTGGGCGCCGAGGACGCAGCGGTGTACACCAAGAGCAGCGACATCCTGGAGGTGTGGTTCGATTCGGGCTCCACCTTCTGGCATGTGCTGCGTGGCACGCATGTGAATGCCGGTGCCGGTGTGGCGGCCAGCCTGGGCCACCACGATGTGGGCCCCGAGGCCGACCTGTACCTGGAAGGCCACGACCAGCACCGCGGCTGGTTCCACAGCTCGCTGCTGCTGGCCAATGCGATCTATGGCCGGGCACCGTACCGCGGCCTGCTGACCCATGGTTTTACCGTCGACAGCCAGGGCCGCAAGATGAGCAAGAGCCTGGGCAACGGCATCGAGCCCCAGGTGGTGGGCCAGAAGCTGGGCGCCGAGATCATCCGGCTGTGGGTGGCGGCCAGCGATTATTCGGGCGACATCGCCGGTGACGACAAAATCCTGGCCCGGGTGGTGGACGGCTACCGCCGCATCCGCAATACCTTGCGATTTCTGCTGGCCAATGTGAGCGACTTTGACGTGGCCGCCGACTCGGTTGCGCCCGAGCAATTGCTGGAGATCGACCGCTTTGCGCTGGCCCGCGCCAGCAAGCTGCAGGACGACATCCTGGCGCATTACGAGGTGTATGAATTTCACCCGGTGGTGGCCAAGCTGCAGGTGTATTGCTCGGAGGATCTGGGCGCGTTTTACCTGGACGTGCTGAAAGACCGGCTGTACACCACCGCGCCAAAAAGCCTGGCCCGGCGCAGCGCACAGACCACGCTGTGGCACATCACCCAGGCGATGCTGCGCTGGATGGCGCCGTTTTTGAGCTTCACCGCCGAAGAAGCCTGGGCGCTGTTTGCACCCGGCCACGGCAGCAACTTCAAGCAGACCAACTGGCCAATGGCCACGCCGGATGCCGCGCTGCTGGCCAAATGGGCGGCCATCCGCGAGGTGCGTGAGGCTGTCAACAAGGCCATCGAGACGGTGCGCAAGGACGGTGGTGTGGGCTCGTCGCTGCAGGCCACGGTGCTGCTGACCGCGCCGCCCGAGACGTTGACGCTGCTGGCCTCGTTGGGCGAGGATTTGAAGTTTGTGCTGATCACCT
>JANOBL010000489.1:0-14372 GCA_031411635.1 Betaproteobacteria bacterium | reverse complement strand
GGTGGCGCTGGCCAGCCCGCTGACCCTGCCCGATGCCGCCGGTCAGGCCGATCTCAAAACCTCGCTGGCCCAAGCCCAGACGATGCTGGGCGATGCCACCGCCGCGCGCGCCAGCCTGGGCCTGGCCTTGCAGGCCGTGCCGCAGCATGCACCGGCGCTGCTGCTGGAGGCGCGTTTGCGGGCGATTGCCGGCGATGTGCCGGCCGGGCTGCAACAAATCGATGCGCTGCTGGGCCGCAACCCCAAAAACGCCGACGCCTGGTTGCTCAAGGGCGATCTGTTGGCGCGCAGCGCCGCCGATCCAGTGGTGGTGATGGCGGCCTACCGCGAGGCGCTGGCCCAGCGCGCCGACCTGCCGGCAGCGCATGCCGCGCTGATCGCGACGCTGCTGGCGCGGCGTGAGACCGATGTCGCCTACCGCCAGTGGCAGGCGATGCAAAAAGCCTTGCCCAAACACCCGCAGACCGCGTTTTACGAGGGCCAGCTTGCCTTTGTCAGGGGCGATCTGGCGCGTGCCCGCGAGCTGTTCCAGGGCTTGCTGCGCAGCGCACCCGACAACATGATGCTGCTGCAATCGGCCGGCGCCGTGGAGTTGCAGCTCAAGGCGCCGGCCCAGGCCGAGCTGTTGTTGTCCAAGGCCTTGGGCGTTGAGCTGGCGTCGGTGGCCACGCGCCGGCTGCTGGCGCGCAGCCAGCTTGCGCTGGGCCAGGCCGCCAAGGCGCTGGCGGTGCTGGAGCCGCTGCTGGGCCCCAGCAGCACCGACACCGATGCCATCACCCTGGCGGCGCAGGCGCGTTTGCTCGGTGGTGATGCCAAGGCCTCGGCCGCGCTGTTTGAGCAGGCGGCCCGGATCAAGCCCGAGGATCCCAAGCTGCGCACCGCGCTGGCCTTGTCGTTGTTGTCGCGTGGGCAGACCGATTCGGCGATTGCCGAGCTGCAATCGGTGGCGGCCTCCGACAGCGGCGTCACCGCCGATCTGGCGCTGATCAGCGCCGAGTTGCGTCGCAAATCGTTTGGGGGTGCGCAAAAGGCGATCGATGTGCTGGAGCGCAAACAGCCCGGCAAGCCGCTGGCCGCACAGCTACGGGGCCAGGTGTTGTTGATGCAGCAGGACCGGGCCGGTGCACGCGCGGCGTTTGAGCAAGCGGTGTTGCGCGATCCGGCCTACTACCCACCGGTGGCCGCATTGGCCGGCCTGGATTTGCTGGACAAGCAACCAGCCCGGGCACTGGCCCGCTTTGAAGCCTTGCTGAAGGTCAATCCGCGCAACGGCGCAGCCCGCCTGGCAGTGGCCGAGCTGGCCACCCGCAGCGGCGCCACCCGCGAGGCGGTGGCGGCGCTGCTGGACGACGCGATCAAGGCCAACCCGGCCGACAACGCAGCCCGGCTGGCGCTGATCGAGCACCACCTGGCCACCCACAACCCGCAGGCCGCGCTGGTGGCCGCGCAGGCCGGGCTGGCCCAGCAGCCCGATCAGCCCGAGTTGCTGCATGCGCTGGGCCGGGCCCAGTTGGCGGCTGCCGAATACCAGCAAGCCATCATCACCTACAAGCGCCTGGTGGGTTTGCAAGCCCAATCGGCACCGGCTTACCGAGGCCTGGCAGAAGCCCAAATGGGCGCCCAGGACCTGGCCGGCGCATCACGCAGCGTTCGCCAGGCCTTGCTGCTGGTGCCCGACGATGTGGCGGCGCGCCGGCTGGCGATCAAATTGGCCTTGCGCCAACGCCAGCCGGCCCAGGCGCTGGTGTTGGCGCGTGAGCTGCAAAAGCTGCAGCCCAAGCTGGCCACCGGCCTGGTGCTGGAAGGCGAGATCGAGCAGGCGCAAAAAAATTGGGAGGCCGCGCTGCCGCCGCTGCGCAAAGCGCTGGCGCTGGTCGACCCCGAGCAAGCCCCTGAGCGCCTGCACTATGCGCTGAGCCGGGCGGGCCGCGTGGCCGAGGCCGAGGCATTTGCCACCGCCTGGCAAAGAGACCATCCGCAGGACGCCTTGTTTCGGTACTACCTGGGCGACATCGCCGTGGCCCAGAAAGACTTTGCGCGCGCCGAGTTGCATTACCGGGCGGTGCTGCAGATCAAGCCCGAGCATGCGCTGTCGCTGAACAACGTGGCCTGGTTGCTGCTGACGCAAAAAAAACCCGGCGCGCTGCCGCTGGCCCAGCGCGCGGTGGCGGCGGCGCCCAACATGCCGGCGCTGATGGACACGCTGGCCTTGGCCTACGCTGCCGAGCAGCAGGTGGACAAGGCGATAGCGCTGCAAAAGCGCAGCCTGGCAATGCGGCCCGAAGACCCGTTCATGCGGCTGAACCTGGCCCGCTTTTACATCCAGGCGGGCGAAAAACGCCTGGCCAAGGCCGAGCTGGACCGGTTGGATGCACTGGGCGAGCGCTTTGCCCGCCAGGCCGAGGTGGCCAGCTTGCGCAAGAGCCTGGGCGGGCGCTGAAGTCAGCGGGCAAATCAACCCAAAGTTGAGGGCTGTGACGGCAGCCAGGCCGGCGCCGGTGGCGGCTCGGCGTCGGCCATGCTGCGGGCGCTGCGCGCCGCGCCGGCCAGCCGGCGCACAAACAAGGCCTTGGCCTTGGCATCGCGCCGCGCGCGCCAGGCTTCGATCAAGGCGCTGTCGCCCAGCTCGGTTTCCAGCCGCAGCCGCGCCTCCATCAGCCGGCTTGCAGGTCTTGCTCGGCCTGGTCCAGGCGGCCCAGCAGGCAGCGGCCTCGCCCCGGTTGCACAAGGCCGACACCCGGGCATGTGGCACCTGGGCCGGCACGGCTGCGGCCGGCGCACGCTTGGCACAGGCATGGGCCTGGCTGGCGTGCTCTTGGGCCAGAGCCGCAGCACGCGCCACCCACAGCAGGCCACGCGCCGGATCGCCCATCGCGCCCAGCGCAAAACCCACCGCCTAGCAGGCCCAGGCCGGTGCCGCGCTGTGGCCAGCACGGGTGCTGATCGGCAAAGCGGCTGCGGCATCAATGCCCGCCAGCGCCGGCACCACCCGGGCCAGGCCGGACTCGTGGTGGCCATGCATCAACTGCACCGTGCCTTCCAGCAGATCCAGCAGGATTTGTTGCGCCGGCTGCAGCGCCATGCCAGCACGCTGCGTGGCGGCCACCGCCTCGTGCGCCTGGCGCGCCGCGGCCGGCAACTGGCCGCTGCCGGCCAGCGTCCAGGCCTGGCGCAGCGCCTCGTCCAGCAAGGCCGATGCATCTTCCGGGGCTGCCGCCAGCCATCGCCGACGCAATTTGCCGGTGCGCGGCGGCGGCCTTGCGAACAGCCGTGACCGGGGCCGGAGCGCGTAAATTCTTCACGCGCGGAGTGTGTGGCCGGGGTGGCCAACAGCCGCTGGCGGCGGCCGCTTCAAACCCTGGCCGCTTGTGCAGTACGCCACACCCCGGGCCGCACACCGCTGGCCGTGATCACACCGTACGCAGTGAGGCCCAGTGCCACGCCCAGAAAATGGCCTTCTGCACCCAGGCCGCTCCAGCGCGCCAGTGCCGCGCCGCCCACGGTGGCGATCAGCAGCCGGGCGCAGCCGGCCAGCACCGGCGCCCGCATGCGCTGTGCCCCCATCCCTGCAAAGTACATCGCCATGCCCAGGCCAAAGCCGCCAAACGCCGGCCCGGTGTAGTGCAGCGCACGCGCCGCCATCAAGGCCACGGCGGCATCCTGGGTGAACAGGCTGGCAAAGGCCGGCGCCATCAGCCCCACCGCCAGGCCGATGCAGGCGGTGGCGGCAAAAGCCGTTGCACCCCCCAGCCAGGCGGTGCGGCGCGCGGTGGGCCAGTCATTGCGGCCCACGCTGCCACCCACCAGTGCGGTGAGTGCCGATCCCACGCCCCAGGCCAGTGGTACCACCAGAAACTCCAGCCGCGCCGCTATGCCGTAGGCCGCCACCGTGGTGGGGCCCAGGTGGCGCAACTGGGCGGTGACGATCACCGTGGTGAGGTTGGCCAGGGTGGACAGGCCGCAGGCCACCGCACCGACCGCCAGGATGCGCACAAACAGCAGGCGCGACGGCCGCTGCCGCCAGACCGGATGAAACCCGGCCCGGCCACGCTGCACCACACGCAGCATCGCCGCCGCTGCCAGCATATTGGTGATGGCAAAGGCCGCGCCCACACCGGCCAGCCCCTGGCCCAGCGGCTCGGCCAGCGCCCAGGCCAGCAGCGGCATCAGCGCCCACTGCCAGGCCAGCACCCGCGCTGCCTGGGCATGCTGGCCACCCCCACGCAGCACCGAGGGCAGCGTATTGGTCCACCAGGCCGGCATGGCACCGATGCCAAACACCCACAGCGCATAGCCCCAGGCCGCTGGCACCGACGCCGGGCCGGCCACCGCCCGCAGCAGCGGGCCGGCGGCCAGCGACAGGCCGATGGCAAACACCGCGCCAAACGCGGTGGCGATCAACATCGCATGCAGCACCAGCGCCGAGGCCTCGTCGCGGCGCTGCGCCCCGAGGGCCCGGGCCACGGCCGACACCACACCGCCGCCCATGGCGCCGGTGGACATCTGGGCCAGCAGCAGCGCAAACGGCAGCAGCACCGCCCAGCCGGCCAGCGCCGCCGTGCCCTGGCGTGCGGCCAGCGCGGTTTCCACCAGTTGCGCCACCACCTGCAGCAGCGACAGCGCGCTGGTGGGCGCCGCCAGCCTGCCGATCTGGCGCAGCAGGCGGGCGGCGCTGGGTGGGGGGGAGGCCTGGGCGGCTGCTGGCACGGGGCTGCGCGTCAAGCCTCACCTCCCGCCAGCGTGCTGCGCACTTGCTTGGCGATCTCGACCACCGCCTGATCGATGTAGATGTTGCGCTTGTCCAGCAGGTGGATGCCGTCGAACTGCAGCAGGCTGCGCACGCCGGGTTGCAGTGCCACCGGGTCGGCGACGGCAAAGCCTTCCTGGAACACCGGGATCATCGGCTTGCCCTGCGCATGGGCCAGTTCGATTTCCTGCAGCACATGCGGCGACTGCAGCGTCTGCGGCCCCAGCAGGCAGATGAACACGCCGCATTGCTCGATGGCGTGCTGGATGCGCTCGGGAAACTTCACCGCGCCGTCCAGCCCCTGGGTGTCGACATAGGACGAGATCTGGTGCTTTTCCTGCAACTGCAACGACAGGTGGGTGACCCAACCGGCGCTGCTGTCGCGCTGGTAGCTGAAGAACACATCGCGTGTGCCGCGGCCCCGGCCAGCGCTGCGCAGCGCGCGTGCAAAGGCGTTGGCAAAGGCCGGCAGCCCGGCATGGCGCGCCGTGGGCTCACGCGCCAGCGCCTGGTCCACCACCGCGGTCAGCGCCGGGGGCAGCTCGCGCTGGGCACGCAAGCGGGCCTCGCGGTGCAGCGGCGGCGGACTCTGGCGCAGGTTGCGCTCACGGGTGTCGGGGTCTTCCTGGCCTTCGTAGGGGCGGGTGCCGGTCAGCAGCAGGTAGGCCAGCACCGCCAGCGCGTACTGGTCGCTGGCGGGGGTGGGTGCTTGCAGCAGCCATTGCTCGGGCGCCATGAAGGCCGGCGCGCCCAGCACGGCCTGGCCGCCGCTGGCGCTGGCGCTGGCGCTGGCCAGCACGGCGAAATCGGTCAGGTAGACATGCGCCGATTCATCGAAGCACACCGCCGACGGTTTGAGGTTGCCATGCACCACCTGGTGGCAGTGGGCGTGGTGCAGTGCATCGGCAAGCTGGTCTATCCAGCGTGCGATCAACTCGGTGGCCACGCCCGCCATGCCGGGCAGGCGCGCCGCCAGGTTGCCGCCGCCCATGATCTGGTAGGCCACAAAGGGCACCGCTGTGCCGTCTTCCAGGCTCAACTCGCCATGGTCGTCGAGCCGGCAGATGTGCGGATGCTGCAGCCGGGCGGCGATCGTGGCTTCCTCGGCAAACCGGGCCCGGTAGTCGGCAAACGCGGCGTAGTCGGGCGACAGCAGCTTGATCGCCACCGGCAACCCGCTGCCCAGTTTTTCAGCCCGGTAGAGCACGCCCTTCGGGCTGTCGTGCAGGCATTCGCACAGCCGGTAGCGGCCCTGCAGCACATGGCCGGTCAGGTCGGGCAACTGGCGGCTGTTGCGCAAGGTCAGCGCAAACACCGTGCCGCCGAGCCGGATCGAGGCCCCCAGGTGCAGCGCAAAGCCTTGCTGCGGCGGTATGCGGTGGCCATTGACGAAGCTGCCGTTGGCGCTGTCCAGATCGGTCAGGCTCAGGTGGCCGGCGCTGGCCCGCACCAGCGCATGGCGGCGCGACCACAGTGGATCGGGCAGCGACAGGTCGGCACCGTCGCGGCCCAGCACCGTGTCGCCATCGGCCAGCGGCCAGCTACGGCCCAGGTGGGCGGCGGTGTCGGATTTGACGATGGTCAGCGCCATTGCCGGCAACACCGGCAGCGTCGATGGACCGCCGCCGGCCTGGCGCGTGGCCGGGATCATCAGCGTGCGGTCGGCCAGCGCGGCGTCGTCCGCAGCCAAGGTCTTGGCCGCCGCCGGCCCGGGCTGGCGCAGCACGACGGTGTGGTGGTTCGCCGGTGCGTCGGCCTGTGCGTCAGTTTGTGCGTCGGTTTGTGTGTCAGTTTGTGCGTCAGTTTGTACCGGTGCCGGCTTGAAGGCCGCCAGCAGCCAGGCGAACAAGCCGGTGCCGCGCGCTGCTGGCGCGGACGCCGTGCTGTCCCTGCTGCCGTAGCTTCTTGAATACGCCACGTCCGATGGGTCCAGTGGCGGCGGATCCACCACTTGCAAGCGCTCGCGTGCGGCCTTGGGCAGCGCCACGTCGCCCCAGCCCGGCAGCGCCTGCAGCCGGGCCGCCAGCGCCTGCACGTTCTGCGGCCGCGCATCGGGCCGCAGCGCCAGCATCCAGTCCACCAGGCCCAGAAAAGCCGGGCTGCAGCCGGGCAGGGCCTGCTGCGCCAGCGGCGGCTGGTCATCGTGCACAGCACGGCTGGCGGCGGCCATCGGCGGGCGGCCCAGCAGCAAGAAGTGCAGGGTGGCGCCCAGCGCGTACAAGTCGGTCCAGGGCCCTTGGCGCAGCGACGGCGATTCGCCATATTGCTCGATCGGTGCATACGACGGCTTCAGGATCGTCGTGATCGCCTGGCTGCGGTCCGAGATCACCCGCCGTGCCGCGCCAAAGTCCAGCAGCATCGGCGCGCCGTTGTCGCCGACGACGATGTTGTCGGGCGCCACATCGCGGTGGACCACGCCTTCGGCATGCAGCGTGGCGAGCGCGCCCAGCAGCGGCCCCAGCAGCGTCTGCAGCCAGGCTTCGTCCGGCGCCCGGGCGCGGCGCTTGTGCACGATGCGCAGGTTGTCGCCGCGGATCAGCGGCATCGTCATGTAGGCCGTGCGCTGGCCCTCCCAGAAGCGGTAAACCTTCAGCAGCGCCGGGTGGTCGAAGCGTGCCAGCAGCCGGGCTTCGTTGATGAAGGATCTGAGGCCCAGGTCGAAGGTGTCTTGCTCGGCCGGGTCTTGCACCACCACCGTGCCATCGGCGCCGCGGCCGGCGATGGCCGTGGGCAGGTATTCCTTGATCGCCACCTCGCGCTGCAGCGCGTGGTCCAGCGCCAGGTAGACGATGCTGAAACCACCGACGCCAAGCACGCGCAACAGCTCAAACTCCGCCAGGCGCGTGCCGGTGGGCAAGGCCGACGGCGTGGGCTGAACCGTATCGGGCTGCATGCTGCTGGGCTGCTGGATCACGACACCGGCTGACGCTGCGCTGAGGATGGGGCTGCATCGTACGCGAGCGCCCGGCCCGGCAGCGCGGGCCGCTCAGCCGGTTTGCGCCACCTGCAGCAACTGCGCCACTACTGCCAGCGCAATCAACTCGGGCTGCTTGCCGGCAATGCCCGGCACGCCGATCGGGCAGGTCAGGCGCGCCAAGGCCTGGGCCGGCACCGCGCGCTCTTCAAAGCGGTGCAAAAAACGCGCACGCTTGGTGGCCGAGCCGATCAGGCCCAGGTAGGCAAAGTCGCCACGCTGCAGGATGGCCTCGGTGATCGCCAGGTCCAGCGCGTGGCTGTGTGTCAGCACCAGGTAGAAGGCACCGGGTGGCGCGGCGCGCACCTCGGCTTCAACCGGCTCGACACACAGCCGGGTGATGTGCGTGGCCGAGGGTTCGATCGGAAACTCCGCCTCGCGCTCGTCGATCCAATCCACCTGGCAGGGCAGTGTTTCAAGCAGCCGGGCGATCGCGCGGCCCACATGGCCGGCGCCGTAAAGCTGCAGCCTGAACAGCGGCGGTTCATCCGGCCAGTCGGCCAGCGCGGTGGCATCCAGTGCGCGGGTGCGCAAGGTCAGCGTGCCGCCGCAGCACTGGCCCAGCGCCGGGCCCAGCGGGTAGTGCTGATCGACAGGCGCTGTTTGCCCGCCGATCAGCAACAGCCGGGCCTGGGCGATGGCTTTCAATTCCAGGTGGCCGCCACCGATGGTGCCGGCCACCGCATCGGCACTGACCAGCATGCGGGTGCCGGTCTCGCGCGGCACCGAGCCCCGGTGCGCGATCACCTGCACCAGCATCGCCGGTTGTTGCTGCTGCAACCAGGCCTGGGCTTGCTGCCGTGTCGCGTCGATCACGGCCTAGGCCGCACGCACCGCGTCGATCGCGTCCAGCACGGCCTCGGGTGTGGCGGGTGCACGCAGCGGCGGGTCCACACGGTGGCCGGCCACGGCCGAGACTGCATCACGGATTGCCAGCAATACCGAAAACGGCAGCAGCAGCGGCGGCTCGCCCACCGCCTTGCTGCGGTGGATGGTGTCGGCCGGGTTCGGTGCGTCGTACAGCCGCACATCAAAGTGCGCCGGGCAATCGTTGGCGGTGGGGATCTTGTAGGTGCTGGGCGCGTGGGTCATCAGCTTGCCCGAGCCGGGGTGCCACCACAGTTCTTCCATCGTCAGCCAGCCCATGCCCTGGATGAACGCACCTTCCACCTGGCCGATGTCGATCGCCGGGTTCAGCGATTGGCCCACGTCGTGCAACACATCGGCGCGCAAGACCTTGTGCTCGCCGGTCAGCGTGTCGATCACCACCTCGCTGCAGGCCGCGCCGTAGGCAAAGTAGTAGAACGGCTTGCCCTTCAGCCGCTCCCGGTCCCAGTGCAGGCCGGGCGTGGCGTAAAAGCCGTCGCTCCAGAGCTGCACCCGGGCCTGGTAGGCCTGCAGTACCAGCGCATTGAAGCTGATCTGTTGTGAACCGGCGCTGACGATGCCGTTGGCAAAGCGCACGGTGGCCGCGTCTATCGCGTGTTGGGTGGCCCACCAGCCTGCCAGCCTTTCGCGGATCTGGCGCGCCGCATCCTGCGCCGCCTTGCCGTTCAAGTCGGCGCCGGTGGACGCCGCAGTGGCCGAGGTATTGGCCACTTTCTGCGTGTCGGTGGCGGTGACCCGCACCCGCTCGAAGTCCACGCCCAACTCGTGCGCCACCACCTGGGCCACCTTGGTGTTCAGGCCCTGGCCCATCTCGGTGCCGCCGTGGTTGACCAGGATCGAGCCATCGGCATACACATGCACCAGCGCACCGGCCTGGTTGAAATGTGCGACGTTGAACGAGATGCCAAACTTGACCGGCGTCAGCGCAATGCCACGCTTGAGCACCGTGCTGCTGGCGTTGTAGGCGGCGATCGCGCTACGGCGACCGCTGTAGTCGCACTGCCGCGCGAGCTGATCCACCAGCGGGCCGATGATGTTGTCGTCCACCACCTGCTCATAAGGTGTGATGTTGTTGGTCGTCGTGCCGTAGAAATTGGCGCGACGCACCGCCAGCGGATCGCTGCCCAGTTGGCGCGCCACGCTGTCCAGGATCAGCTCGATCGCCAGTGCGCCTTGTGGCCCACCAAAACCTCGGAACGCGGTATTGCTTTGGGTGTTGGTCCTGGCGCAGTAGCCGTGCATCGCCACATCGGGCAGCCAGTAGGCGTTGTCGAAGTGGCACAGCGCGCGTGTCATCACCGGCGGCGACAAATCGGCCGAGTGGCCGGCGTTGGCCACCATGTCCACCGTCACGCCCAGGATGCGGCCGGCCTTGTCATAACCCACATCCCAGGCGTACTCGAAGCCGTGGCGGCGGCCGGTGATCAACATGTCGTCGTCGCGGTCAGGCCGCAGCTTGACCGGGCGCTGCAGTTTTTGCGCGGCCAGCGCGGCCACGCAGGCAAACAGCGCGCTCTGGCTTTCCTTGCCGCCAAAACCCCCGCCCATGCGCCGGCAGGTCACTTGCACCTGGTGCGAGGCCAGGCCCAGCGCATGCGCGACGATGTGCTGCATCTCGCTGGGATGCTGGGTGCTGCAATGCACCAGCAGGCCACCGTCTTCTTGCGGGATGGCATAGCTGATCTGGCCTTCGAGGTAAAACTGCTCCTGGCCGCCGAGTGAAAACGTGCCTTGCAGCCGGTGCGGTGCGGCCGCCAGCGCCGCATCGGCATCCCCGCGCGCCAGGTGCATGGCCGGCACCACGTACTGTTGTTGCGCATGGGCTTCAAGGGCTGTCAGGATGGCCGGCAGCGGCTCAATCTGCAGCACCTGCTTGGCCATCGACGCCGCGCGGCGCGCCGCATCGCGGCTGCTGGCGATCACCGCAAATACCGGCTGGCCAACATGGCGCAGCAGGCCGTCGGCCAGGATCGGATCGTCGTGCACGATGGGCCCGCAGTCGTTGGGCCCGGGGATGTCGGCGGCGCTGAACACCGCCACCACACCGGGCTGGGCACGCAGCAGTGCCAGATCGATGCCCAGCAGCCGGCCGTGCGCCACCGGCGACAAGCCCAGCGCGGCGTGCAGCGTGCCGGCCAGCTCGGACTGGTCGTCGATGTAGGGTGCGGCGCCGGCCACATGCAAATGGGCCGATTCATGCGGCCGGCTGATGCCGACCCGGGCACCGGCCTGGTGCTGGGCGGCTTCAACGGCGTCCAGCACAAATGCGGGTTGGAAGGCTTCGCGGGGCTGGTTCATCACAGGCTCCAAACGGAAGTCTGGTCGGATGGCAGTGGCGCCACAGGGCGGGTTTCCAGCCACAGGCGTTGCAGCAGGTTGCGGGCGGTGCGGCGGCGGTAGCTGGCGGACGCGCGCAGATCGGACAGCGGCTGGAAATCGCTGTCCATCGCCGTCATCGCGGCTTGGGCTGTGGCTGCCGTCCAAGGCTGGCCACGCACGGCGGCTTCAGCCCCGGTGGCGCGTTTGACGATGCCGGCCAGGCCACCAAAGGCAAAACGCGCATCGCTGACCACGTCGCCATCCAGCTTCAACCACAGCCCGGCGGCCAGGCCCGAGATGTCGCAATCGTGGCGCTTGCTGAGCTTGTAGACCTTGAGCTGTTCGTCGGTGTTTGGCAGCGGCACCCGCAGCGCCTCGACAAACTCGCCCGGCGCCAACTGGTTTTTCATATAGTCCAGATAAAAGTCCTGCAATGCCATCGTGCGCTGGCGCTGGCCCAGCCGCAGCACGATGCTTGCACCCAGTGCGATCAGCACCGGCGCGCTGTCGCCGATCGGTGAACCGTTGGCGATGTTGCCGCCCATCGTGCCAGCCTCACGGATCGGCAGCGACGCAAAACGCCGGCCCATGTCGCGCGCAGCGGGCCAGTGCCGGGCCAACGCGGCCCAGGCCGCTTCCAGCGATGCACCGGCGCCGATCTGCAGCCAGCCGTCGGCTTCGGTGATGGCCTTCAACTCGGCCACCTCGCCCAGGTAGACGATCTCGCCCAGGGCACGGAACTGCTTGTTGACCCACAGGCCGATGTCGGTGCTGCCGGCCAGCAAACGGGCCTCGGGTTTGCTGCTGCGCAGGCCGGCCAGATCGTCCAGCGTGCGCGGCGCATGGAACGGCGTGGCAGCGGCGTAATGCAGCGGTGCATCGGCCTGCAGGGCTTTGAGTGCAGTGGTGATCGCATCGGTGGCGATGCGCTGGGGGCTCAACGTGAACATCTGCTGCCCGGCGTCCAGGATGGTCCGGTAGCCGGTGCAGCGGCACAGGTTGCCCGACAAGTCGTCGGCAATCTGCTGCCGGCTTGGGGGTGGTGCGCCTGGCAACTGGCGCTCGGCGCAAGCGGCCAGCGACATCACAAAACCCGGTGTGCAAAACCCGCACTGCGAGCCATGGCAGGCCACCATCGATTGCTGGGCCGGGTGGCTGCCGCCCAGGTCTTCAACGGTGACCAGGGCCTTGCCGTCCAAGGTGGGCAAAAACTGGATGCAGCTATTGATGGGCTTGAACTGCAGCACATCGTCGGCCGCCAACTCCCCCACCAACACGGTGCAGGCGCCGCAATCGCCCTCGTTGCAGCCCTCCTTGGTGCCGGTGCAGCCGGCGTGCTCTCGCAGCCATTGCAGCACCGAGGTGGTGGATTCCACGCCGGACACCGACACGGTCTGGCCGCGATGGTGAAAACGGATCGGGCGGGTGATCGGCAAATCGGCCGGGTCTGGTCTGGTGCTTGCTTGGGACATACCCGTAAGGTAGCCGCTGGGCGGGCTGGCGGTATCCATAATCATTGATAACCAGTATGCAAGCAGCGATATGGCAGCAGCCCCGGTATTCGACAAGATCGAACTCTCACTCATCCGGGTCTTCCACACCGTGATCACCGAACGCAGTGTTTCGCGCGCCGCACTCAGGCTGCACACCAGCCAGCCGGCGGTGTCGGGCCAGTTGAAGCGCCTGCGTGGCTTGATCGGTGATCCGCTGCTGGTGCGCGCCGGCAATGGCATGGCACCGACCGCCGTGGCGCTGGCGCTGCTGCCGGCTGCAGCACAGGTGATGCAGGGTGCGCAGGCGCTGTTTGGCGGCCATGCGGCAGCCCAGGGTTTTGCACCGGCCACGGCGGCCCAGGCCTTCCGCATCGCGGCCAGCGATTACCTCGATCCCTTGTTCCTGCCAGAGTTGGTTTCAAGGGTGCGTTGCCAGGCGCCCGATGTCAGCCTGGAGCTGCTGCCGCTGACCCGCGACTACGACTACCGGGGCCATTTGGCGCGTGGTGAGGTGGACCTGGTGATAGGCAACTGGCTGGCGCCGCCGGCCGAGCTGCACCTGGGCCGGCTGGTCAGCGACGAGATCGTCTGCCTGGTGGCACAAGACCACCTGGCCTTGCGCAGCCCACGCCAATGGACCGCAGAGCGCTACCTGGCCAGCGAGCACATCGCGCCCACGCCCTTGTTTGCCGGCGGCCTGGGCGTGGTGGACGAGCATTTGCGCGCCCAGGGCCTGCAGCGCCGCATCGTCGTGCGCTGCCCGCACTTTGGCCTGGCACCGGCGATGGTGGCGCGCTCGCCGCTGGTGCTGACCACCGGCCGGCAGTTTTGCAGCCGCTACATCGGCGCCTTGCCGGTGCGCATCGTGCGCTGCCCGGTGGAGTTTCCGCCGCTCACCTACTACCAGCTTTGGCACGACTTGACGCATGCCTCGCCCGCCGTGCGCTGGCTGCGTGAGCAGGTGCGGGATGTGGCGCGTGGGCTGGCGGGGGGCAGCAAGTCATGACCGGCACCGCCATCCTGGCCGACCTGCTGGATTTCACGGCCGACCCCGGCCTGAACGACCGCCACAGCCCCGCCGTGCGCTGGCGCCCGGCGCACTGGCTGCTGATCGACGAGGCCGGCCGCATCGCCGCCGTGCAGCCCGAAGCCCCGGGCGACGATTGGCTGAAGCTGGACCGCCGTGGCCAGTTGCTGCTGCCCGGTTTCATCGACACCCATGTGCACAGCCCGCAGATCGACGTGATCGCGTCCTGGGGCGCCGAGCTGCTGGACTGGCTGAACACCTACACCTTTCCGGCCGAAGCCCGCCATGCCGACCCGGTGTTTGCGCAGGCCGCCGTCGAGTTGTTTCTCGACGCGCTGCTGGCCCATGGCAGTACCTCGGCGGTGGTGTTTCCCACCGTGCATGTGGCCAGCACCGAGGCGCTGTTTGTGGCCGCCCAGCAGCGTGGCATGCGGGTGATCGCCGGCAAGGTGTTGATGGACCGCCATGCACCCGACAACCTGCGCGACGATGTGCAGCAGGCGCGGCGCGACTGCAGCGCGCTGATCGAACGCTGGCATGGCCGGGGCCGGCTGGCCTATGCGGTGACGCCGCGTTTTGCCGCCACCAGCAGCGACGCCCAGTTGGCGATGGCCGGCGCGTTGCTGCGCGACCACCCCGGGCTGTACATGCAGACCCATGTGGCCGAGAACCGCGCCGAGGTGGCCTGGATCGCCCGGCTGTTTCCGCAGGCGCGCAGCTACCTCGATGTCTATGCGGGCCATGGCCTGCTGAACGAGCGTGCGGTGCTGGCCCATGGCATCTGGCTTGACGACACCGACCGCGCCTTGGTGCACGACACTGGCGCGCAGATCGCGTTCTGCCCTTCGTCCAACCTGTTTCTGGGCAGCGGGCTGTTCGGCTGGGCCCAGGCCGCAGCGGCCGGGGTGGCCGTCAGCATGGCGT
>JANOBL010000488.1:0-5483 GCA_031411635.1 Betaproteobacteria bacterium | reverse complement strand
TCAAGCCCGACCTGGTGGCGCCGGGCAACCGCATCATCGGCGCGGTGTCCAACGAGGACGGCCGGCCCGCGCCGATCGGCAACGCGCTGGCCAGCCAGTACCCGGTGCTGATGCGCAATGCCGGCGGGCGCCAGGTGTTGAACGAGGAACTGATGCAGTTGAGCGGCACCTCGGTGGCCGCTCCGGTGGTGGCCGGTGCCGCTGCGGTGCTGCTGCAAGCCAACCCGGGCCTGACGCCGCCGCTGGTCAAGGCCATGCTGCAATACACTGCCCAGCCTTTGCCGGGCGCCAATCCGCTGCAGCAGGGCGCGGGACAGATCAACCTGGAAGGCGCGGTGCGGCTGGCGCAAACGCTGCGCACCGACATCGGCAGCGCGCTGGCCGCCGGCAGCCTGCGTGCTGGCGACAGCCTGTTGCAACCCGGCAAGACGCTGCCGCTGGCTTACTCCACCGTCAACGGCCAGGGTTTCAACTGGGGTCGGATCGTGTTTGCCGGCGGTGGCCACATGGTCAGCGGCGATGCGCTGTTCAACCGCTTCCAGCCGATCTACGACCCGGCGCTGATATGGGTGCGCCAGGTGGCGCTGCGCAGCACGGTGCAGTACGCGCCGGCCAGCGGCGGTTTTGCTGCCAACACCGTGCCGCTGGCAATCCTGGAAGGCAATGCCGCCACGCAAACACTGCTGACACCGCAGGTGGTGTTGCTGGACAGCCTGGCCGGCAGCAACTCGGCCAGCGGCGCCAGTGGCTTGTTCAACACCACCGGCCGCATTGCCAACGGCGCGGCCAGCGGTGGCGGCCGCTTGCTGGGCAGCGGCTTCATCCTGAGCGAAGGCTTCATCCTGGCCGAGGGCCTGACCCTGGGCCAGCAGCGCCTGGCCGGCGCCGGCTTCATCCTGAGCGAGGGCTTCATCCTGAGTGAAGGCTTCATCCTCAGCGAGGGCATGACGCTGGGCAGCGGCTTCATCCTGGCCGAGGGCTTCATCCTCAGTGAAGGCTTCATCCTGGGCGAGGGCTTCATCCTCAGCGAAACCCAGGCCGACCGCGCCGCGCTGGCCAACGGCAGCCTGCTGGGCGAATAGGCCAGCAGCAGCGGCAGCCCACCCCGACAACCAAGCTTCCCCACCCCCACAACGCCTATGCAACAACGCCCCAATACGCTCAAAAAACTGCTCGCCCTGGCCACGCTGGCCGGTGCGCTGACGGCCTTGTCCGCAATCACCCATCCGGTCTATGCCAAAGCCAACAACCTCAAGATCTCGGCCGACCTGGCGGTGACCATCGACGGTGTGGCCGGCGTCAACACAAGCTGGCTCAAAAGCCTGGACGGCCAGCCCTATGTCAAGGTGCTGATCGCCGCCAACAGCAGCGACAGCGCGCTGCTGGGCTTGCGTGCCGCGATCCTGGCCAACGGTGGATCGGTGCACTACGTCTACCTGTCGGTGCGCGGCCTGTCGGGCCTGCTGCCGGTGGCGGCGTTGAACACCCTGGCTGCCCGCAGCGATGTGGTTTCGATCACGCCCAACCGGGTGACATCACGCACCGGCAGCCTGCTGCAAGACGCCACCGGCAGCTCGGCGGTGCCGGCGCTGGGTGGCCTCACCGCCGTGGACGGCAGCGGCGTGGGCATTGCGGTGCTGGATTCGGGCATCGACTGGGACCACCGCAGCCTGAAGGACGCGGCGGGCAAAACCCGGGTGCGCCAGGTGATCGACGTGGTGGCCCTGGCCCAGGCCACGTCCGGCGCCGGCTGGCTGCGGGGCCTGGACCTGAGCGACGCCGCAGCGGCCGTGATCCGCAGCGGCAGCAGTGGCCCCACCAGCCTGGGTGCGTTGCTGAGCGGCCCCAAATCCACGCTGCCCGACCCGTACGGCCACGGCACCCATGTGGCGTCGATCGCCGCCGGCAACGCGGCTTACCAAACCCCGTCGTCCAGCGGTGTTGCGCCTGGCGCCGCGCTGTACGACGTGCGGGTGCTCAATGCCGCCGGCGTGGGCAATACCGCCGATCTGCTGGCCGGCATCGACTGGGTGATCCAGCGCTCGCGCAGCCACAACATCCGGGTCATGAACCTGAGCCTGGCGGCCAACTCCACCGACTCGTTCCTGCTGGACCCACTGGCCCGCGCCGCGCGCAGCGCAGTGGCCGCTGGTGTGGTGGTGGTGGCGGCCGCTGGCAATGCCGGCAAAACCGCCGCCGGCAGCGAGATCTACGGCGCCGTGGGCTCACCCGGCCATGAGCCGTCGGTGATCACCGTGGGCGCGGCCAACCCCAAGGCCAGCGCGGTGCGCAGCGATGACTTGATGACAAGCTTCAGCTCGCGTGGGCCCACCCGTGGCAGCCTGGTGCTGGCCAGCGGCACACGCTGGACCGACAACGTGCTGAAGCCCGATCTGGTGGCACCTGGCAACCGATTGCTGGGCGCAGTGTCCAACCGGCAAAACCAGGCCGCACCCAACGGCAACCTGCTCGCCACGCTGTACCCGGTGCTGATGCAAAGCGCGCAGGCCGAAGGCGCGCCGCAGGTGCTGAACCAGGAGCTGATGCAGTTGAGCGGCACCTCGGTGGCGGCACCCGCCGTGGCCGGCGCCGCCGCCTTGCTGCTGCAGGCCAACCCGGGGCTGACACCGCCGCTGGTCAAGGCCATCCTGCAGTACACCGCCCAACCGCTGGCAGGCGCCAACCTGTTGCAGCAGGGCGCTGGCCAGTTGAATGCGGAGGGTGCGGTGCGGCTGGCGCAAGCGCTGCGCAGCGACATCAGCAGCGCACTGGCTGCCGGCACGCTGCAACCCGGCGACAACCTGCTGGCCGAGGGCAAGACGCTGCCCGTCGCCTCGTCCACGCTGAACGGCCAAAGCTTCAACTGGGGCCGCATTGCCTATGCCGGCGGCACCCATTTGGTCAGCGGCGACGCGCTGTTTGCCAGCTTCCAGCCGATCTACGACCCGGGCCTGAGCTGGGTGCGCCAGGTGGCGCTGCGCAGCAGCGTGCAATACGCCCCGGCCGGGCTGGGCACGGCGGCCAACACGGTGCCGCAGGCCATCAACGAGAGCAATGCCAGCGCGCAAGCGCTGTTGATGCCCAAAGTGATGCTGCTGGACTCGCTGGCCGGCGCCAACTCGGCAGCGTCGCGCACCGGTGTGTTCACACCCACGGCCACGCTGGCCGGTGCGGCGGCGGCTGGCAAGGGCCGGCTGCTGCAAAAGGGCTTTTCGCTGAGCGACGGCATGGTGCTGGGCGAAGGCAATGCGCTGGCCCAGCAGCGCCTGACCGGTGCCGGTTTCATCCTCAGCGAGGGCTTCATCCTGAGCGAAGGCTTCATCCTCAGCGAGGGCATGACCCTGGGCAGCGGCTTCATCCTGAGCGAGGGCTTCATCCTCAGTGAAGGCTTCATCCTGAGCGAGGGCTTCATCCTCAGCGAGTCGCTGGCCGATCCCGCCACGGCGCTGGACGGCAGCCTGGTAGGCGACCCCTGACCTGCAAAACCGCAAAACGGGCTTGAGTCGCAGCCCGCTCTGCCGATATCCCACAGATGTCCGCACCGCACGCTCCCGTGCCCCCCGCAACACCCCCAGCGCCCGGCAACAAGCCAGGGCTTTGGGGGTGTTTTGCGCAGCGCCACCTGTTTGACTACAACCCGGCCGCCACCCGGCGCTGGCTGGCACTGGCCTGCGCCGGCTCGCTGGCCATCGGCTGGGCGCTGAGCCACCTGGCCACGCTGGGCTGGGTGGCGTTGGCGCAGATCCAGTTGGGCATCGTGCTGGTGATGCTGGCGGCGTGTTTTCCGGTGCACATCCCACGCACCAAATACTCGATCGGTGTGGCCGATGTGTTTGTATTTGCGCTGCTGGCGCTGCACGGTGCACCGGCCGCCGCCGCAGCCGCCGGTGCCGAAGGGCTGGTGGGCGCGCTGCGCAGCTCCAAGCGGCTGACCAGCCGGGTCAGCACACCGGCGGCGGCCAGCGCCGCGATGGTGCTGGCCGGCCTGGGCTACGACGCCGCCCAGGCCCTGCTGGTGGGACTGGGCTGGATCCCGGCGGCCGCCAGCCTGGCGGCGCTGTGCGCGGCGGCGCTGCCCTACTTTGCCGGCACCACGCTGCCGCTGCTGGCGGTGATGGCGGCCAAAAATCACCAGCGCCTGTCGCTGCGCGACTGGGCCCAGAACTACAGTTGGTTTGCCGCGATCCTGTTGTTGTCGGCGGCGGTAGCCGGCGTGCTGGCGATGAACGCACGCCAGTTTGGCCCGGCGGTGATCGTGGTGGCCGCCGTGGTAGCCGGTGCGGTGGTGGCGCTGATGCATGTCTCGCTGAACCGCCACGAGGCCGACCGCGCGTTGCAGGACGCCCGCATTGCCGAGGCCGAGCGCGAGGCCGCCCACAACCAGCAGCGCTTTACCGCCGCCTTCACCCATGCCGCCATCGGCATGGCCATCGTGCGGCCCGACGGCAGCGTGCACCAGGTCAACCAGGCGCTGTGCGCGCTGCTGGGGCGGGCCGAAGTCACGCTGCTGAACCAGGCCTTTGAAGCCTGGCTGCACCCGGGCGATGCCGAGTTGTTCCGGCGCCGCATCAGCGGCAGCGGGGCGCAGGCCAAGGCAGCGTCCGACGAGGCTTTTGCGATGGAGCTGCGCTGCCGCAACGCCGCCGGCCAGGATGTCTGGGTGCTGCTGCACTGCGGCCGCTACATCGACCCGGCACAGCACCAGAGCGGGCTGATCTACCAGTTGCACGACATCAGCTCACGCCGCCTGGCCGAGGACGAGCTGCACCACATCGCCTACCACGACAGCCTGACCGACCTGGCGAACCGCAACTGCTTCAACGAGCGGCTGGCGGTGGCGGTGGAGCGCAGCCGCACCGATGACAGCCGGCGCTTTGCGGTGATGTTTCTGGACCTGGACCGGTTCAAGGTGGTCAACGACAGCCTGGGCCATACCGCCGGCAACGTGTTGCTGCGCGAGGTGGCGCACCGGCTGGCCGACGGCGTGCGGCCGGGCGATCTGGTGGCGCGGCTGGGCGGTGATGAATTTGCGGTGCTGCTGGACCAGGTGCATGCGCCCGACGAGGCGGTGGCGCTGGCGCAGCGCCTGCTGGCCGCACTGTCGGCGCCGCTGATGATCAACGGCACCGAGGTGCTGCCAGGCGCCAGCATCGGCATCACCTTGAGCGACCTGGGCTACCGCAGCGCCGACGAGGTGCTGCGTGATGCCGACCTGGCGATGTACGCGGCAAAAGCCGAAGGCCGGCAACGGGTGGCGCTGTTTGACAGCAGCATGCACGAGCGCATTGCCGAAAAGCTCAAGCTCGAAGGCGACTTGCGGCGTGCCATCGGCGAGGGCCAGCTCTCGCTGGTCTACCAGCCGCTTTACGACCTGGCACCGTATGGCCTGAGTGGCTTTGAGGCGCTGGCACGCTGGGTGCATCCCGAGCGTGGGCCGATCGGGCCCGATGTGTTCATCGCGCTGGCCGAGGAGAGTGGCCACA
>JANOBL010000487.1:0-6307 GCA_031411635.1 Betaproteobacteria bacterium | reverse complement strand
GCAAAACCCATGTCCAGCGCGGCCTGCACCTGGGTCTGGTTGAAGGCCGGCTCGATCATCTCGATCGGGTCTTCGATGGTGCAGACGTTCACCGCCTCGGTGGCCAGCGATTTGAGCGTGGAGTACAAGGTGGTGGTCTTGCCGCTGCCGGTGGGGCCGGTGACCAGGATGATGCCGTGCGCCTGGGCGATCAACTGCGACCAGCGGCCGCCGTCATGGTCCGAGAAGCCCAGTGCCATCACGCTCTTGACCACCGTCTCGGGGTCAAACACCCGCATCACCATCTTCTCGCCAAACGCGGTGGGCAGGGTGGACAAGCGCATCTCCACCTCGTCACCGCCGCCGTCGGCGGTGTCGGGGCGCTTGGTCTTGATGCGGCCATCCTGCGGCCGGCGCCGCTCCACCACGTCCATGCGGCCCAGCAGCTTGATGCGCGCAGTCATCGCATTCATCACGGTCAGCGGCACCTGGTACACCGTGTGCAGCACACCATCGATGCGGAAGCGGATGGCGCCCATCTCGCGCCGCGGCTCCAGGTGGATGTCGCTGGCGCGCTGGTCAAACGCGTACTGCCACAGCCAGTCCACCACCTGCACCACGCCCTGGTCATTGGCGTCAAGCTGCTTGGCGGTCTTGCCCAGCTCCACAAGCTGCTCAAAGCTGGCGGTGGCGCTGGTTTCGCCGGTTTTCTGGGCCTGGCGCACCGAGCGTGCCAGGGCATAAAACTCAGCCGTGTAGCGCGCGATGTCGTCCGGATTGGCCAGCACCAGCCGCACCCGGCGCCGGGTGTGGGATTCGATCTCGGCCACCCAGCCGGTATCAAAAGGCTCGCTGGTGGCCACCGTCACCTGGTCGGCGGCCATCGTCAGCGGCAGCACCTTGCGCAGCTCGGCGTACTGCAGGCTCATCACCTCGGCCACCCGGCCCACGTCCACCTTCAGCGGATCGATGCGCAGATAGGGCAGGCTCACCCGCTGCGCCAGCCATTCGGTCAAGGCCTCGGTGTCCAGTGGCCGTCCGGCGCGCTGCAGCCCGGCGCCGCCCAGCCGAACCAGCGCATGCAGGCTGGACGCACCAGCGCCAAAGCGCTTGACCACACGCTGGGCATCGTCCTCGCCCACCAGCGCATCGTCACGCAGCCAGCCCAGCAATTGGTGCCAGTCCAGCCGGCCACGCGGCTTGGCCGATGCGGCAATGGACGCAGTGGCAGCGCTGGGGGCAGAGGCAGGCGGTGGTGGGCGAAGCGGCGTGGTGCTCATGCGCAGGACGGGTTGGCGCGGTGGGGTGAGGAGGAAGCGCATGTTAGGGCCAGTCCCGCGGCGACCCGCCCCGGCGCGGGCAGCGCTGATCGCCACAAGCTGCTTGCGCCGATTCTTGCTTGGTAGATTCGGCGGGCGCGGCCTGCCCGCTGCACCGTGCCCAACTCTTCTTCGACCGCCATGACCCACACCCCCATCCGCTCGATCCTGATCGCCAACCGCTCCGAGATCGCCATCCGCGTGATGCGTGCTGCGTCCGAGATGCGCATGCGCACCGTGGCGATCTATTCGCAGCAAGACCGCCAGGCGCTGCACCGCTTCAAGGCCGACGAGAGCTACCTGGTGGGCGAGGGCAAAAAGCCGCTGGCGGCCTACCTGGACAGCGCCGACATCCTGCGCATCGCCGCCCAGGCCGGGGTGGACGCGATCCACCCGGGTTATGGCTTTTTGTCCGAGAACCCCGAATTTGCCGACGCGGTGATCGCCGCCGGCCTGCGCTGGATCGGCCCATCGCCCGAGGTGATGCGCACCCTGGGCAACAAGGTGGCCGCGCGCCATGCGGCGGTGGCCGCCGGTGTGCCGGTGATGCCGGCCACCGCGCCGCTGCCCGAGGCCACGGCGGCCTGCCTGGCCGAGGCCGAGAAGATCGGTTTCCCGGTGATGCTGAAGGCAAGCTGGGGCGGTGGTGGGCGTGGCATGCGGGTGATCGAAAACTCGGGCGAGCTGCCCGGCGCGCTGCTGGCCGCGCGCCGCGAGGCATTGGCCGCGTTTGGCAACGACGAGGTTTATTTTGAAAAGCTGATCCGCCGCGCCCGCCATGTGGAGGTGCAGATCCTGGGTGACGCGCACGGCAACGTGGTGCACTTGTACGAGCGTGATTGCACCGCCCAGCGGCGCAACCAGAAGGTGGTGGAGCGCGCCCCGGCGCCCTACCTGGTCGCCGCCGGCCGGGCAGCGTTGTGCGGCCACGCGCTGCGCCTGATGCGCTCGGTGGGCTACACCCATGCCGGCACGGTGGAGTTTTTGATGGATGCCGATGACGGCAGGTGCTATTTCATCGAGGTCAACCCCCGCATCCAGGTTGAGCACACGGTGACCGAGATGATCACCGGGGTGGACATCGTCAAGGCCCAGATCCGCATCACCGAAGGCGGCCACATCGGCGTGCTGGAAGGCCCGGGGCTGGACGAGACCGGCCCGCACCCGACGGGTGTGCCGGCGCAGGAACTGATCCCGCTGAACGGCCACGCCTTGCAATGCCGTGTCACCACCGAAGACCCGGAAAACGGCTTTTTGCCCGATTACGGCCGGCTGGCGGCCTACCGCAGTGCGGCGGGTTTTGGCATCCGGCTGGATGCCGGCACGGCCTACGGCGGCGCGGTGATCACGCCGTATTACGACTCGTTGCTGGTCAAGGTCACAGCCTGGGCGCCCACCGCGCGCGAAACCACGCAGCGCATGGACCGGGCGCTGCGCGAGTTCCGCATCCGCGGCGTGGCCACCAACCTGCAGTTTCTGGAGAACCTGATCCAGCACCCGGCGTTTGTTGGCGGTGCGATCACCACCCGCTTTATCGAGAACACCCCCGAGCTGCTGGCGTTTGCCGCCAGGCGCGACCGCGCCACCAAGCTGCTGCGCTTTTTGGGCGAGGTGGCAGTCAACGGCAATCCCGAGGTGGCCGGCCGGGTGCTGCCCGCCTTGCCCCTGCCCAAACCGGTGTTGCCGGTGGCAAGCCCACAAGCCAGCACGCCACCCGGCAGCCGGGATCGGCTCAAGGCCTTGGGTGCCGCAAAATTTGCGCAGTGGATGCTGGACCAGCCCCAGGTGCTGCTGACCGACACCACGATGCGCGACGCCCACCAATCGCTGCTGGCCACCCGCATGCGCACTGCCGACATGCTGCCGATTGCGCCGTTTTATGCGCAGCAATTGCCGCAGCTTTTCTCGGTGGAATGCTGGGGCGGCGCCACCTTCGATGTGGCACTGCGCTTTTTGAAAGAAGACCCGTGGCAGCGCCTGGCCCAACTGCGTGAGCGTTTGCCCAACCTGCTGCTGCAGATGCTGCTGCGCGGCAGCAACGCGGTGGGCTACACCAACTACCCGGACAACGTGGTGCGCTACTTTGTGCGGCAGGCCGCGGCCCAGGGCATCGACCTGTTCCGGGTGTTCGACTCGCTGAACTGGGTGGCCAACATGCGGGTGGCGATCGACGCGGTGCTGGAGACCGGTGCGCTGTGCGAGGGTGCGATCTGCTACACCGGCGATTTGTTCGACAGCCGCCGGCCCAAGTACGGCCTGAGCTATTACATCGGCATCGCCAGGCAACTGCAGGCTGCCGGGGTTCAGGTGCTGGCCATCAAGGACATGGCCGGTGTGTGCAAGCCGCAGGCGGTGGCCACGCTGGTCAAGGCGCTGAAGGCCGAGACCGGGCTGCCGCTGCACTTTCACACCCACGACACCAGCGGCATTGGCGCAGCGTCGGTGCTGGCGGCGGTAGAGGCCGGCTGCGACGCGGTGGACGGTGCGCTGGATGCGATGAGCGGCCTGACCTCGCAGCCCAACCTGTCGGCCATCGCCGCCGCGCTGGCCGGCACCACGCGCGACCCGGGCTTGTCGCAGCACGCGCTGCATGCGGCATCGATGTACTGGGAGGGTGTGCGGCGCTTTTACGCACCGTTTGAATCCGACATCCGCTCCGGCACCGCCGATGTCTACCGCCACGAGATGCCCGGCGGCCAGTACACCAACCTGCGCGAGCAGGCCCGCGCGCTGGTCCTGGCGCACCGCTGGACCGAGGTGTCGCAAACCTATGCCGATGTCAACAAGCTGTTTGGCGACATCGTCAAGGTGACGCCCACGTCCAAGGTGGTGGGCGACATGGCGCTGATGATGGTGGCCAACGACCTGGGCGCGGCCGAGGTGCTGGACCCGGGCCGCGAGCTGGCGTTTCCCGAGTCGGTGGTGTCGCTGTTCAAGGGCGAGCTGGGCTTTCCGCCGGATGGCTTTCCGGCCGGCCTGTCGCGCAAGGTGCTCAAGCTGACCGAGGCAGAAAAACCGCCTGAACCCTACCGGCCCGGCGACCGGCTGGCGCCGGCCGATCTGGTGGCGCTGCGCGCCCAGGCCGAAGCCGAGTGCGAGCAGCCGATCAGCGACACCGACCTGGCGTCGTACCTGATGTACCCCAAGGTGATGCGCGATTACTGCACCCACATCCGCAGCCATGGCGACACGTCGGTGCTGCCGACGCCGGTGTTCTTTTACGGCCCGCAGCCGCAGCAGGAGCTGGCGTTGGAGATCGACCCCGGCAAAACCTTGCTGGTGGTGCTGCAAACCGTCACCGCGGACGGCGACGCGGCGCAAAAAGTGCAGTTTGAGCTGAACGGCCAATCCCGCACACTGCGGGTGCTGCGCCCCGAAGCCGGCAAGGCCAGCCAAGGCCGGCCGGTGGCCGATGCCAACAACCCCTGGCATGTGGCAGCGCCGATGCCCGGCGGCATCGTCAGCGTGGCGGTGCAGGCCGGCCAGCGTGTGAGCGCCGGCAGCACCTTGCTGGCGCTGGAGGCGATGAAGATGGAAACCCATGTCACCGCAGACCGCGACGCCGAGGTGGAGGCGGTGCTGTTCAGCCCGGGCGACCGGGTGCAGGCCAAGGATTTGCTGATCGTGTTGCGGCCGCTGGGCTGAAGAAGCTCAGCCCTGGCGCAGGTCGGACGCTGGCGTTGGCAGACCGTCGGACACCTGCGCCAGCGCCTGCTCGAACGCCGCCCTGGAAGCGCGCTGCGCCCGGGATTGCAGATAATCCCGCACGCCCAACGCAGCCAGCTTCCTGGCCAGTGCAGTGGCAATCAACTGGTTCACCGACAAGCCCTCCCGCTCGGCATAAGTGTTGCATCCCGTGTGATCATGCACCGCAAGCATCCCGCCAACCACCGGCTGCGCGCCGACGAGGCACAGGTGCCGCTGGCCTGGCATTTGGCGCAGAAGCGGCGTTGCTGAGTCCAGCCCCGCATGCTCACCTTCCTGCTACGCCGGCTGGCACTGACGATCCCCACCTTCATCGCGCTGATGTTCGTCACCTTCGTGGCGATCCGGCTGGTGCCAGGCGATCCGGTGGAAGTGCGGGTGGGCGAGCGGGGCATCAGCCCGGAGCGGCTGGCGATGTTCCGCCATGAGCTGGGGCTGGACCAGCCGGTGTGGCAGCAGTTCATCCACTACTGCAGCCAGCTTTTGCAAGGCGACTTTGGCACCTCGCTGGCCACCAACCAGAAAGTGCTGACCGAGTTTGCCGCCCTGTTCCCGGCCACCATCGAGTTGTCGTTGGCCGGCATGCTGTTTGCCGTGCTGCTGGGCTTGCCGGCTGGCACGATTGCGGCGGCGCGGCGCGGCACGGTGTTTGACCAGACCTTGATGGGCTTGTCGGTCACTGGTTATTCGATGCCGATCTTCTGGTGGGGCCTGCTGTTGATCATGTTCGTGGCCGAGCGCTGGGGGCTGACACCGGTGTCGGGCCGCATCGACTTGATCAAGTATTACTTTGAGCCGGTCACCGGTTTCATGGTGATCGATGCCTGGCTGTCCGGCCAGGCCGGCGCGGTCAAGGATGCGCTGCACCACCTGGTGCTGCCGGCCATCGTGCTGGGCACGATACCGCTGGCGGTGATCGCCCGCATGACCCGCTCTGCGATGCTGGAGGTGTTGAGCGAGGACTACGTGCGCACCGCCCGCGCCAAGGGCTTGCCGGCCTGGCGGGTGATCGGCCTGCACGCGCTGCGCAATGCGCTGATCCCGGTGGTGACGATCATCGGGCTGCAAGTGGGCACCTTGATGGCCGGCGCGGTTTTGACAGAAACCATCTTTTCGTGGCCCGGTGTCGGCAAGTGGCTGATCGAATCGATCTCGCGCCGTGATTACCCGGCGCTGCAAGGCGGGGTGATGCTGATCTCGTCGGTGGTGATCGGTTTCAACCTGGTGTTGGACTTGTCTTACGGCTTGATCAATCCCCGGATCAGGCATGGCTGACAACAGTGCGATTGCCCTGGCAGCCGACC
>JANOBL010000486.1:0-1984 GCA_031411635.1 Betaproteobacteria bacterium | reverse complement strand
TTGCGTGGCCTGTGGATCGCGGCCCAGGCGCCCACGGTGTTTTCCCGGCTGCTGGCCGGGGCGATCAGCCTGAGCTTTTTCACCTACGGCTTTGTCAACATGGGCATGGTCAGCGGCATCCTGCCGGTGGTGGGCGTGCCGCTGCCGTTCATCAGCTACGGCGGCACCGCGATGGTCACCCTGGGTGTGGCGCTGGGCATGCTGATGTCGATTGCCCGCAGCCGGGGCTTGATGCAGCGATGAGCAGCACCAGCGTGGCCGCCGCTCAGCCGGGTGCAGCGGCCACGGGCGGCGGCGCACCAGCCCCCACCACCACCGGCGGCCGCGCGCTGAGCGCAAATCGCACCGTGAACAGCATGCCCGGCCCGATGCCCAACGCCGCCGCACTGGCGCGTGGCCGGGCATCGGCCATCGTCATCTCGGCGCCATGCTGGGCCACGATCTCGCTGACGATGGCCAGCCCCAGGCCGCTGCCATCCACATGGGTGCCCAGCGCGCGGTAAAACGGCTGCAGCACCAGCGCCCGCTCGGCCTCCGGGATGCCGGGGCCGGTGTCCTCCACTTGCAGCACCACCACCTGGCCAAACGGATCGTGCATCACCCGCACCGTGACCGTGCCACCGGCCGGGGTGTACTGCAGCGCGTTGTCCACCAGGTTGCGCACCAGCTCGCGCACCAGCGTGGGCTGGCCCAGCATGCAGGTGCCGGGCTGCCGCAGGTCGGCGGCGGCGGTGATGCCAGGCTGGGCATCCTGCGCGCCCGGGCCCTCGTAGCCCAGGTCGATGCGCTTGTCCATCGCCTTGGGCACAAAATCGCGCACCGTCTCGCGCGCCAGCTCAGCCAGGTCCACCGGCGCAGGCGGACGGCTCGAGTTCTTGGCATCGGCACTGGCCATCGCCAACAACTGGTTGACCATGTGTGCGGCGCGCTCGCTGGAATGCGCGATGTACTGCAGCGATCGCTTCAAGGCTTTCGGGTCTTGCTGGCCGGCATCGATCTCGCGCTGCGCCAGCTCGGCCTGCATGCGCAAACCGGCCAGCGGGGTTTTGAGCTGGTGCGCCGCATCGGCCAGGAAGTGCTTTTGTGCGCTCATCGACTGGTCCAGCCGGCCCAGCAAAACGTTGATCGCGCTGACCAGCGGCGCCACCTCCTCGGGCACATCACGCTCGGCCAGCGGGCTCAGGTCATTGGCCTCGCGGCGGCGGATGCGTTGCTGCAGCTCGTTCAGCGGCTTGATGCCACGCGCCAGTGCAAACCACACCAGCAACACCGCCAGCGGCAGCACCACAAACTGCGGCACGATCACGCCCTTGATGATCTCGGTGGCCAGCCGGGCACGTTTGTCCAGCGTCTCGGCCACCTGCACCAGCGGCGGTGATTCACCCGGCACACCCGTGGCCGGCAGCCACAGGTAGGCCACCCGCACCGCATCGGCATGCACCTCGTCGTCGCGGTACTTCAGCGTCATCGCAGCGGCGGGCTCGTCGGGCACCGGCAGGTTGCGCTCACCGGCCACAAACTCGCCGCGTGCACCCAGCAACTGAAAGTACACCTTCTCGGCGTCGTCGGCGCGCAGCACCGCGGCTGCCACCTCGGGCAGGCGCAGGTAGATCACACTGGGCTTGTCCCGGCTGCCGGGCACCACCACCACCTGGCGCGCCACGGTGCGTGCCATCTCGGCCAGATCGCGGTCAAAAGGCCGGCCGGCAACGCTTTGCGCCACCAGCCAGGTCAGCGCCACGCTCAACGGCCACAGCAGCAGCAGCGGCGCCAGCATCCAGTCCAGGATCTCGCCGAACAGCGAGATCTGTTCGCGCGGGCGTTTGGCAGGGAAATCGCTCAATTGGCGATTTTTTCGAGACAGTATCCGAGGCCCCGCACCGTGGCGATGCGCACCGGCCCTTGTTCGATCTTCTTGCGCAGGCGGTGGATGTAGACCTCGATGGCGTTGTTGCTGACCTCCTCGCCCCACTCGCACAGACGC
>JANOBL010000485.1:0-1921 GCA_031411635.1 Betaproteobacteria bacterium | reverse complement strand
CGCTGTTGCGCGCTGCGCAGATCCAACGCCAGCGCACCCCGGTCCAGCGCCGGATCGGCCAGCCCCGGCAATGCATCGGCGCGGCCCATCAGCCACAGCGCGGCGGCGTACACCCCCATGCCGACGCCGGGATCACCGTCTTCCAGCCGCTGTACCGTGCGCACCGACACACCGATGCGCCGGGCCCAGCCGCGCAGCGATTCTTTGCGCCGAACCCGCGCAATCGCCAACTGCCCACCCAGCGTGCGCAGCGCCGCCAGGGCCTGGGCGGGCAACCAATCGTTGTGCGCAGAAGACTTTGGCATGCCATTAAGTATTACACAGCGTGCGAAAAAGTGCTTTTAATGGCGTCAATTGATCGTGATGTTGGCCTCGGTGGCCACTTTGCGCCACTTGTCACCTCGGTGGCGGTGTGTTTGCCAAACGCCTCCGGAGCGCAGCCGAGCAATGCCAAACCAGTGAATGGCACTTTGATTTTACATAATCATTATCGGCGCGCATTCAAAACACTGCGATGACCAGGCCGCGCTAACGCGCCCCGCTGGCCGGGCCGGCCAAGGCGCATCCAGTAGACTGGTTTGGCCCGTGCCGCATGGCCCAGCCCCGCACACCCAGGAGTTGCCCGATGATCATCCGCAGAATCCTCTTCGCGGCGGCTGCCGCCCTCGGCAGCCTGGTGCTGGCCGGCACGGCGGCAGCGCAGGCCTATCCCAGCAAGGCGATCAGCGTGATCGTGTCGTTTCCGCCGGGTGGCGATACCGATGCGTTGGCGCGCTTGTTTTCCGAGAAGCTGGCGGCGCGCATCGGTCAGGCGGTGGTGGTTGAAAACAAGACCGGTGCCAGCGGCACGATCGGCAATGGCTTTGTGGCCAAAGCCAAGCCCGATGGCTACACGCTGCTGTTCACGCCCAACACCATGGCCACCGCGCCGTTGGTGCTCAAGCCTGGCAGTGGCGTCATCTACGACCCGGTCAACGATTTCACGCCGATCATCCTGGCCGGCACCCAGTCGCTGTTTGTCGTCACCAACGCGGCCAGCGGCATCACCAGCCTGCAAGGCCTGGTGGCGGCGGCCAAAGCCGGCAAGCTCAGCAACTACGCCAGCCCCGGCACCGGCAGCCCGATGCATATCCTGGGCGAGATGTTCAACCGCTCGGCCGGCATCAAAATCGACCAGGTGCCCTACCGCGGCAGCGGCCCGGCCATCGTCGACCTGATCGGCGGCCAGGTGCCGATGATGTACACCACGCTGGGGCCGGTGGCCCAGCATGTGGCCGCCGGCAAGCTGGTGGTCATCGGCGTGGCCGATGCCCAGCGCTCACCGCTGCAGCCCCATGTGCCGACGCTGGCCGAGGCCGGTTTCAAGGATGCCGAGGTCGGCGCCTGGCAAGGTTTTCTCGGCCCCAAGGGTATGCCGGCCGATGTGGTCAAGACGCTGAACGGCCACCTCAACGAAATCCTGAAAATGCCCGACGTGGCCACGCGCATGGCCGCGCTGGCGCTGCTGCCGGTGGGCGGCGAGCCCCCCGCGCTGACGCGGTTGATCGTCGATAACTTCAGCCGCTACGGCAAGGTCATCAAAGACGCCGGCATCCAGGCGGACTGAATGCCCCGCGACGCGCTGGACGTCGATCCCGACCGGCAGCCCGCGCTGCCATTGCCGGCCGCGCTGGACTATGCCCGCACCGTAACCGCCTGGGCCCGGGCGCCGCTGCCAAGCGGCATCGTGGTGCGGCGCGACCTGGCCTATGGCCCGCACCGGCTGCAGCGCTTCAACGTCTTCGCGCCGGCTGGTGCGTCGAAGCTGCCGGTGCTGGTGTTCTGGCACGGCGGCGGCTGGACCAACGGTTACCGCGACTGGGTCAGCTTCATGGCCCCGGCCGTGGCCGGATTGGGCATGGTGCTGGTGGCGCCGTCGTAC
>JANOBL010000484.1:0-2484 GCA_031411635.1 Betaproteobacteria bacterium | reverse complement strand
GGATGGTGTGCACGGCGTGTTCATCGGCCCGGCCGACCTGGCAGCGTCGATGGGCCACCGCGGCAACGCTGGCCACCCGGAGGTGCAGGCCGCCATCGACCAGGCGATCATCACCATCGTCAACAGCGGCAAGGCGGCCGGCACGCTGACTGTTGATGCCACGTTGGCGCGCCACTACCTGGCGCTGGGTGCGCATTTTGTCGCGGTGGGCATCGATGTCACGCTGCTGGCCCAGCATGCACGGCGGCTGGCGGCAGACTTCGGCCTGGGCACCGACGCGGCGATGACCGCCGCCGGCGCCTCGGCTTACTGAAATCAACCCAAGGAACCCCCCATGGCCAAGACCCTCCAGATCGCCGCCATCCCCGGCGACGGCATCGGCAAAGAAGTGATGCCCGAAGGCCAGCGTGTGCTGCAAGCCGCCGCGCGCCGCTTTGACATCAAGCTGCAGTTCACGCCCATGGACTGGGCAAGCTGCGACTGGTACGCCAAGACCGGGCAGATGATGCCGGACGACTGGAAGGCGCAGTTGCAAGACATGGACGCGATCTACTTCGGCGCCGTCGGCGGGCCCAACACGGTGCCCGACCACATCTCCTTGTGGGGCAGCCTGTTGAAGTTCCGCCGCGAGTTTGACCAGTACATCAACCTGCGCCCGGCGCGGCTGTTCGAGGGTGTGCCCTGCCCGCTGGCCAACAAAAAGCCCGGCGACATCGACATGCTGATCGTGCGCGAAAACACCGAGGGCGAGTACAGCGCCGTGGGTGGCGTGATGTTTGGCGGCACCGAGCGCGAGTTTGTGCTGCAGGAAAGCGTATTCACCCGCCATGGCAGCGAGCGCTTGCTGAACTACGCCTTCAACCTGGCCCGCAGCCGGGCCCGCAAGCATGTGACCGTGGCCACCAAGAGCAACGGCATCGCGATCAGCATGCCCTGGTGGGACGAGCGCGCCGCCGAGGCCGCCGCGCGCCACCCCGACATCACCTGGGACAAGCAGCACATCGACATCCTGGCCGCACGCTTTGTGCTGCAACCGCAGCGCTTTGACGTGGTGGCCGCCACCAACCTGTTTGGCGACATCCTGAGCGATCTGGGCCCGGCCTGCACCGGCACCATCGGCATTGCGCCGTCGGCCAACCTGAACCCGGAGCGCAAGTTTCCCAGCCTGTTCGAGCCAGTGCACGGCTCGGCGCCGGACATCTATGGCCAGAACATCGCCAACCCGGTGGCGATGATCTGGTCGGGCGCGATGATGCTGGATTTCCTGGGCCACCGCGATGCGCACGACGCGATCCTGCAGGCCATCGAGCGTGTGCTGGTCGAGGGCCCGCGCACACGCGACCTGGGCGGCACGGCCTCGACCACCGAGATGGGCGAAGCCATCGCCAGACTGATTTGACCGGCCCAATCACCTCGGTCGACGCCATCCGGTGCGGCAGCCGCGATACATGCGCGCGTGGCGCAGGGGCTGCCGCAGGACATTGCCACGGCTTGAAGCGAGGCCACGCGGGTCGCCGACAGGCCGAGCTGCTGGAACGCCTGTTCATCCGCCGCTGAACGCAAACTCCACTTCCGGCTTCAGGCCGCTGACGATGCGTGCGATGCTTTTGCCCGAGCCGCAAGAATGCGTCCAGCCCAGCGTGCCGTGGCCGGTGTTCAAGAACAGGTTGGGTAGCTTGCTGCGGCCGATGATGGGCACATTGCTCGGCGTGGCCGGGCGCAGACCGGTCCAGAACTGCGCCTGCTCGCTGTCGCCAGCGCCGGGGAAGAGTTGCTCGACGCGCTTGACGATGGCCTCGCAGCGCACGCGGTTCAGGTCGCGGTCGTAGCCGTTGAGTTCGGCCGTGCCGGCGATGCGCAAACGGTCACCGAGCCGCGAGAACACCAGCTTGTATTCGTCGTCGGTCAGCGACACCTGGTGTGCCATAGCTTCGTCCTTCACCGGCATCGTCACCGAGTAGCCCTTGGCCGGATAGATCGGCAGCGAGATGCCCAGCGGCTGGGCGTAGATCGGCGACAGGCTGCCCATCGCCAGCACATAGGCATCGGCGCGCAGGCGCTGGAAGCGGCCTTCCGCGTCGGTGGCTTCCACATGGTCGATCTGGCCGCCGGACTCGCGCAATGCCGTCACGGTGTGGCTGAGCAGGAACTGCACACCATCGGCCTCGCAACGCTTGACCAGCGCGCGTGCGAAGCAATTCGCGTCGCCCGATTCGTCTTCGGCCGTGTAGGTGGCGCCGGCAAGCTGCGGGCGGATGTGGCGCAGCGCGGGTTCGAGTTTCACGGCCTCGTCGGCCGAGATCACGCGCCGGTCGCAGCCCAGCGCGCGCATCAACGCGGCCGGGGCCTCGGCGCCGTCGAACTCCTTCTGGCTGGTGTAGAAGTGCAGGATGCCCTGCGTGCGTTCGTCGTAGGTGATGCCGATGTCGCGCCGCAGTTGCTGCAGCGTGTCGCGGCTGTAGGTGCCCAGGCGCACGATCTGCT
>JANOBL010000483.1:0-3412 GCA_031411635.1 Betaproteobacteria bacterium | reverse complement strand
GGTCGATGTCCTCAAAGTGCACCTTGGCCCGCATCACCACCTTGCCGCGGCCGGTGCGGTAACCCTCGCGCACGCCGTTGATGCCGTAGATGATGCCGGCGGTGGGAAAGTCCGGCGCCGGCACGATCTCCATCAGCTCTTCGATCGTTGCTTCCGGTGTCTTCAACAGATGCAAGCACGCATCAACAATCTCGTTCAGGTTGTGCGGCGGGATGTTGGTGGCCATGCCCACGGCAATGCCCGACGAGCCGTTGACCAGCAGGTTGGGCAGCCGCGCCGGCATCACGGTAGGCTCTTTTTCCGAGCCGTCGTAGTTGGGCGCAAAGTCGACCGTTTCCTTGTCGATGTCGGCCAGCATCTCGTGCGCGATCTTCGACAAGCGGATCTCGGTGTAGCGCATCGCCGCCGCGCTGTCGCCATCCACCGAGCCAAAGTTGCCCTGGCCATCCACCAACATGTGGCGCAGCGAAAAATCCTGCGCCATGCGCACGATGGTGTCGTACACAGCGGTGTCGCCATGCGGGTGGTACTTGCCGATCACATCGCCGACGATGCGCGCACTCTTCTTGTAAGCGCGGTTCCAGTCGTTGTTCAGCTCGTGCATCGCAAACAGCACGCGCCGGTGCACCGGTTTGAGGCCATCGCGGGCATCGGGCAGGGCCCGGCCCACGATCACGCTCATTGCGTAATCCAGGTAGGAGCGCCGCATCTCCTCTTCGAGGCTGATCGGCAGTGTTTCCTTGGCGAAAGGCGTCATGCGGAGGTCTTCATACAAACAGGCGTGGCGCCGCCGTTGGCGAGGGGCTGCAGCAGGTGATTAAGGGCAGCAACCACAGATTCTAAGCGGGGCAGTGTGTCGCGGCCATGCAACAACACGGTGCGTGCAGCGCGTCTGGCGGCTGAAAATCAGGGCTGACCAAAAGCCCCATGGCACAATCGGTCATCGGTGGTAAACGCTTGCCAACCCGGGTGTTTGCCGGCTTTTTTTGCTATCGATTTGGACGTTTCGCAGGCATCTGCGGCTTTCCTCGAGAGGAGAATCATGAAGAAACTGAACAAGGTGGCGGTGCTCTTCGCGTCGGCCGTACTGGCCGCGCCTATCGTGGCATTTGGCCAAACCGCGTCGAATGACAATTGGCGTGGGGCTGATGGCACCGTTTGGAAAAACGGCAGCAACGAACTCTGCTGGCGTGATGCCAACTGGACCCCGGCCACGGCCGATCAAGCCTGCGACGGCGCGATCAAGCCGATGGCAGCACCGGCTCCCGCGCCGCGTGCAGCACCGGCCCCCGCGCCGGCCCCTGCGCCAGCACCTGCGCCAGCGCCGACCGCACCTGCACCTGCAGCGGCTGTCGTTGCACCCGTGCCGGCTGCTGCAGCCGCTGCACCTGTCAGCGAGAAGGTCACCTTCGCGGCTGATGCGTTCTTCGACTTCGACAAGGCTGTGCTGAAGTCTGAAGCCAAGGCCAAGTTGGACGACTTGGTGGCCAAGACCTCGGCCGTGGCGCTGGAAGTGATCATCGCTGTTGGTCACACCGACTCGGCCGGTGGTGACGCCTACAACCAGAAGCTGTCGGTGGCACGTTCGGAAGCCGTCAAGGCTTACCTGACGGGCAAGGGCATCGAGAAGAACCGGGTCTACACCGAAGGCAAGGGCGAGAAGCAGCCTGTGGCGGACAACAAGACCGCTGAAGGCCGCGCCAAGAACCGTCGCGTTGAGATCGAAGTGGTGGGCACCCGCGCCAAGAAATGATCTTCGGCCTCTGTGCCGGTTGATCTGGCCCCGCTGCGGCGGGGCCAACCAAGAACCTCGCTGCGGCGGGGTTTTTTCATGGGCACGCGCTGTTTGCATGCGCCCGTCTTGGCCCGCAATGCCGTCGATTACGATGCCGTCATGACCTTGAATGCCGATCCGCAAGAACTGGCCAAGTTTGGTGATCTGGCGCACCACTGGTGGGATCCTGAGGGTGACTTTCGCCCCTTGCACCAGATCAATCCGTTGCGCCTGGACTGGATCGACAGCCAAGCCCGATTGACCGGCAAAGCCGTGCTGGACGTGGGTTGCGGCGGTGGCATCCTGGCCGAATCGATGGCCTTGCGCGGCGCCAATGTGCTGGGCATCGATTTGTCGACCAAGCCGCTGAAAGTGGCCCAGTTGCATGCGATGGAGTCGGGCATCTCCCGCTTGCGCTACCGCGAAGTGGCCGCTGAAGCGCTGGCCGCCGAGATGCCCGCCAGTTTTGAGGTCGTCACTTGCATGGAAATGCTGGAGCATGTGCCCGATCCCGCATCGGTGGTGCATGCCTGTGCCCGGCTGGTCAAACCCGGTGGCTGGGTGTTTTTCTCCACGCTGAATCGCAATGCCAAGGCATTTGTGATGGCCATCGTTGGCGCCGAACATGTGCTCAAGCTGCTGCCCAAGGGCACGCACGAATACGCGCGTTTTATCCGGCCCAGTGAGTTGGCGCGCTGGTGCCGCGAGGCGGGCCTATCGGCTGAAGGCTTCAAAGGCCTGCAGCACAACCCCTTGACTGGGCGTTACTGGTTGTCGGGCGACACCTCGGTCAACTACCTGCTGGCTTGCCGGGCGGGTGCATGAAAGTGATGACCCCGCTGCTGCTGTTTGACCTGGACGGCACCTTAGTCGACAGCGCACCCGATCTGGCTGGCGCCGCCAACGATTTGCGGCAGCAGCATGGCCTGCCGCCGTTGCCCTATCAAGCACTGCGGCCACTGGTGGGCACGGGCGCGCGGGGCATGGTGGGTGCGGCGTTTGGTGTCGCGCCCGGAGATGATCGTTTTGACGGCTTGCGAGACGCGTTTTTGGCGCGTTATGCCCAGCGCTTGTTGCAAGACACACGGGTGTTCGATGGCATGCAGGCCGTGCTTGATCAGTTGGACGGTGCTGGTCTGCGCTGGGGCATCGTCACCAACAAGGCGATGCGTTTTACCGCACCCATCGTGGCCGGTCTGGGCCTGGCAGCAAGGGCTGCGGTGGTGATTGCGGGCGATAGCACGCCGCACACCAAACCGCATCCCGAGCCCTTGTTCGAGGCCGCGCGGCGGCTGGGCGTCGCGCCCGAGACCTGCGCCTACCTGGGTGACGACCACCGCGACATGCAGGCAGGCCATGCGGCCGGCATGACCACGCTGGCTGCCGCCTGGGGCTACCTGGGGCAGGGCGAGCCGGTGCAGGCCTGGGGCGCTGACCGGGTGCTTTCTTCGCCCGCGCAGCTCTTGCAATGGCTGGAACTGGCCTAAACTGCCGAGCTCCAGGGGCCGACCTGGCTTCGACGTGGGTGCGGAGTCGGTTCAGGGCATGCCGAGCACCAGTTCGCTCGTAAAACCACTGGAAACAAAGTAACTGCGAACGATACCTCGTACGCCCTCGCCGCTTAAAAACCGGTGAGCT
>JANOBL010000482.1:0-15198 GCA_031411635.1 Betaproteobacteria bacterium | reverse complement strand
GCCTGCTGCTGGCCTCACCGGCATTTGCCGCCCAGCATGCGCGCCGCACCGGGGTCCAGCCACAAAGCCTGGCGCGCATCACCGGCTGGGGCCACCGCAACGCCGGCCTGCGGCTGAAAGACAAGTTTGAGCGCAGCCGGGATCAGCCGCTGGTGTTTCCGCATGTGCGGGATGCGATCACTGCCGCCTGGCAGCGTGCCGGTGTGGCCGGCATTGAAGCGATCGACGGCATCGAGACGCATGATTGCTTCACGATCACCGAGTACATGGCGATCGACCACTTTGGCCTCACGCCACCCGGCCAAAGCTGGCAGGCGGTGGAAGACGGCCGCATAGCGCGCGGTGGTGCCTGTCCGGTCAACCTGAGTGGTGGGTTGATTGGCGGTGGCCACCCGGTGGGGGCTACCGGTGCACGCATGTTGTGGGACGCCGCACGCCAGGTCACCGGCCAGGCCCAGGATTGTCAGATCGACGCTGCGCGGCGGGTGCAGACGCTCAACATCGGCGGCTCTTGCGGCACGGTGGTGAGCTTTGTCGTGGCGGCCGGGGCTTGAGCGGGGCCGCTTGGCCGGCGGCGCGGTGGCTCAATGCTCGCGCAGCAAGTCGCCATAGACCACGCACTCACCGTCCTTGCGGTCCGCGCCGGGGCTGTCGTACAGCACCAGCCAACCGACGGCGGTGCTGGCAAGCGCCGGTGGCAGCCGGCACAGCGCCTCGGCGCGGTTGCAGCCCGGGCCGTGCGGCAATGCCAGCGCGGCGGCCGGCGGTGCATCGGCGCCAAAGCTGGCCGGTTCGCGGTTGTCCGCCAGCCAGGTGCGCGCGCCATCCCAGCGGTAGACCCGGATCTCGCCGTCCAGCACCATCGTCGGCCCGGCCAGGATGTGCAGGTCGGCGCCGTGGAAGTGCAGATCACGCACTCCCAGCCCATCGAGCGGCAGAAAGTGCTTGCGCACGCAGGTGTCGGTGCCGTCCAGCGCGGTCAGCCGCAACTGACCGGATTGTTGTTCGACGCGGATTTCAAGCAGCGCTGACCAGCCACGCAGCACCGGGCCACGCAGTCCCAGCAGCAGCCGGTCGCCGTCAAGCGCCAGGCCTTCGATGTCAAAGCCGTTGTCTTTTCCCGGGATGGCCATGAAGGGGCCGAAGTGCGGGTCTTTGTCCAGATACCGGGTGAGCTGGTTTTCTTCGGCATCGCCCTTCAGCCGACAGGCGCGACGACCATCCTTTGCCTCGCGCACCACCGCCGGCCGGCCGTCGTGGCCGAACTCAATCGGCAGGCGGGCCAACATCCGACGATTGCCGTCCAGCGCCAATTTCGTCAGCCGCCGGGCATTCTCGGCAGCGTCCTTGCCAGGCTTGATGTTTTTGCGCTTCCAGCCATGCGAGCCGATCAGCCACAGCCAGCCATCGGCCACCGCCATGCCTTCCAGGTCGGCCTCGTCGTCGTCGGCACCGGGCAGCGCCAGCAGCTTGGCCAACGGGAACGACTGCGCGTCGCCGTAGCGCAGTGTTTCTTTGCCCTGCGGCGGAAGCCGCCGCAGGCACGACACCTCACAGGCCTCGTCACCGGCCACCCACAGCCAGTCGCCGCAGAAGGCCGCACCCGACAGGTTGGCGTGAACCAAGGCGCCTGGCTCAAACTCCAGACGCACGGCATTGCTGATGAGGGTGGTTGGCATATGGTGGTGGTTGGGTTGTCATACGGCATGCGATGCCTTGCCTTGTTGCGGGCAGGGGTTGAACAGGAACGGATTGCGCTCGACGATCAGTTGAATCGAACTGTACTGGGGCTGAGGATCAAGTTCTTGCCCAGGGTCTGGCCATAACCCGGCGATGCCAGCCTGGCGCGCTCGGTGGGCTGCGGACTTGGGCCGTGGTCACGCACAGTGCCGCAACTTCAAGGCGGTGTGCGCTGTTGCGCCGGCGGCGCAGCGGGCAAGCTCAACCCAGCATCTGCTGATCCATCCGCGCAACCGCCAACGGCAACAGGCCCCGCAACCAGGCCAGCCCCGGATCCGGCGTGCGGTACTTGTGCCACTGCATCGCCTGCACCATGGCCTGCAGCGCCATCGGCGGCGCCAGCAGGGTGATTGGCAAAGCCCGTTGCGCACGCTGCGCCAAGCGCCGGTGCACCGTGGCAATGCGGTTGCTGCCCACCACCAGATGCGGCGCGGTGGCAAAACTGTGGGTGATCACCTCCACCCGCCGCACCAGGCCTTGCGCCGCCACCAGCCCGGTCTCGAAGGATTGTTGCGCCGCGCCTGGCGGCTGTGTCACCACATGGCCGGCAGCGGCATAAGCCGCCAGGCTCAAAGGCTGGCGCGCCAGCGGGCTTTGGTTCCACACCACGCAGCAAAACTGTTCTTCAAACAAGGTTTCGGTGGGATGGTCGGGTGAGCAGTAGCTGTGCGGAATCACCAGCAAATCCACCTCGCCGCGCTCCAGCGCCCGCTGCTGTTGCGCCACCTGGGGCATGAGCTGAAACGTCACGCCGGGCGCTTGCTGCTGGGCCAGCGCCAGCAGCGGTGGGATCAAGGTGACGACGGTGTAGTCGGACACAAACAGCCGAAACCCGCGCTCGGCGGTGGCCGCATCAAAGCGCGGCCGTGCGGTGATCGTGGTGTCCACCCGCATCAGCACATCGCGCACCGCCTCGCCCAGCACCTCGGCTTGCGGTGTCAGCGCCATCTTGCGGCCCACTTGCACCAGCAGCTCGTCTTCAAAATAGTCGCGCAACCGGGCCAGCGCATTGCTCATCGCCGATTGGCTGATGTGCAAGCGCTCGGCGGCGCGGCTGATGCTGCGCTCGGTCAGCATCGCGTCCAGCGCCACCAGCAGGTTCAGATCGAGTTTGTTGAATCGCATCGTGGTTCGGTCTCAAGGGTTAACCCTGAAAGTATTTTTGATATCGATTCAAACCATGGATAGCAACCATTTTGCATGCCGCTTCAGCCGGCCTAGCATGTGGGCATGCAACGTCAAATCATCCATTGCCCACGTTTGTTCACCGGCCTGGCCGACGATTGTTTGCAAGACCAGACCGTGGTGATCAGCCAAGGCCGGTTCAGCCATGTGGGGCCGCGCGCCAGTGCACCGTTGCCTGAGCCCGGCGACACGGTGCTGGATGCCGGCGCGCAGCTTGTGATGCCCGGCCTGGTGGATGTGCACACGCATCTGGTGTTTGGCAATGCGCGCAGCGAGGAAGACATCGATTTCTGGGCCACGCCCGAGTTCCGCGCGCTGCGCGGCATGTTTTTTGCGCAGCATGTGCTGGCAGCGGGTTACACCAGCATCGTGGTGCCGGGCGATGCGGGCAACTGCAGCATCGCGGTGCGGGATGCCATCCGTGCCGGGCTGTTTGACGGGCCCCGCATCGCCGCCAGCAGCAATGTGATTGCCAACCGCCACAGCCTGAACGATTGGTTTCCCGAGCATGTGGGCACGCCCGATTACGTCACCGGCCGGCTGTGTGGCACCCGCGATGCGCAGATCGCCGAGGTGCGGCGCCAGGCCAAGGCCGGCGTCAACTTCATCAAGATCGCGATGGACGGCACGCACTTTCGCGAGGACGGCACGCACATCGCCGCTTTCACGCAAGACGAGACCAGCACGATGGTGGCCGAGGCGCACCGCCTGGGCATCAAGGTTGCCACCCATGCCTACGGCCGCGAGGCGGTGTTGTATGCGGCGCGTGCCGGGGTGGACCTGATCTTTCACGCCTTTTTTGCCGACGACGAATGCTGGGCCATGATGCGCGACAACGGTTGCGCGCTGGCGCCCACGCTCACGTTTTTGCGCAACAACGTGGAGTTTGCCCAGGGCCAGGACCCGGCCATTGGCTCGGGCTATGTGGCGATGCAGCAGCGGGTGATCGCGGTGGCCAAACGCAGCCTGAACCGGGCACGTGAGATGGGCGTGACTTTCATGACCGGCAGCGACGCCGGTTTTGCGATCACGCCGTATGGCGAGTGGCATGCACGCGAGATCGGCATCCTGGTGGATTGGCTGGGCTTCACGCCGGCGCAGGCACTGCGGGCGGCCACATCGGTCAGTGCCGGGCTGATGCCACGCGGCCGGCCGGGCACGCCCGAGGCCGCGGCCACCGGCGCGATCGAGGTGGGCCGGCATGCGGATTTTTTGTTCATCAACGGCAATCCGCTGACCGATGTGAACCTGCTGCTGCAGCCCGAGGCGATTGCCGCGGTGTTTGTCGGCGGCCGCCGCATGGCCACCCTCCGCCGGCCTTACGACCGCTGGCGCACCACCGATCTCAGCAGCCTGAAGTGGGCCGATCTCTACACCCGCCAGCGGGTTGCCGAGCTGGCCGCCGCGGCCCCCAAACCTCTCTGAAACGAGCGCCCAATGTTCAAGTACTTTCCGACCAACTACGTCTGGAACCTGTCGGTCAACCTGGCGATCGAGATGGGCGCCCGGATGGGCGAGATCGAGGCCATGTGCGGCCCGTTGCAAGAGGCCGCCAAGCAGCCCGATGCAGCCGGCACCCGGGCCTTCCGCGAGACCTGGGCGCGCCAGGCCGAGCAGTTGGTGGAACTGGCCGAAGAAGACGAGGCGCAGGGCCGCTTGATCTCGGCCGGCGACAAGCTGGGCCGCGCCGCCACCTATTTGCTCACCGCCGAGAGGCTGCAGGCCCATGGCGCCGAAGGCCGCACGGCGCTGTACGCCCGCTTCCTGGCGCTGTTTGCCAAGGGCATCGCCTTGGCGGGTGAAAACTGCGAGCGGGTGGAAATTCCGTATGGCGATGCGCACATCGCCGGCCTGCTGGTGCGCGCCGAGGGCGGGACTGTGCAAGGGGGCCGCGCCCCCCTCCTGCTGCAGCTCAACGGCCTGGATTCCACCAAGGAGATGAAGTACCGCGTTGGCCTGCCACGCTGGCTGGCGCAGCGCGGTGTGTCGTCGTTGTTGATCGACCAGCCCGGCACCGGCGAGGCCTTGCGCCTGCACGGCATGCCGGCGGTCTACAACAGCGAGGTCTGGGCCAGCAAGGTGGTGGATTGGCTGGAGACCCGGAACGACGTGGACCCCAGGCGCATCGGCTGCGAAGGCGTGTCACTCGGCGGTTATTACTGCCCGCGCGCGGTGGCCTTTGAGCCGCGTTTTGCCTGCGGCGTGGTCTGGGGTGCCAACCACGATTGGCGCGATGTGCAAAAAAAGCGCCTGGCGCGCGAGGGCAGCCTGCCGGTGCCGCATTACTGGGAGCATGTGCGCTGGGTCTGGGGCGCCAAGGACCAGGACGACTTCATGCGCATCGCCGAGAACGTGCACCTGGACGGTGTGGTCGAGCGCATCAAGGTGCCTTTCCTCGTCACCCACGGCCAGAAGGATTCGCAGATCCCGCTGCACTGGGCCGAACGCACTTACGAGCAACTCGTCAACAGCCCCAAGCGTGAGCTGAAGATATTCACCGACCGCGAAGGCGGCGTGCAGCACAGCAGTTTTGACAACTCGGCCAATGCCGGCGCCTACATCGCCGACTGGGTGGCCGAGACGCTGGGTGGCCGCCTGGCCGCCTCACTTTGAAACGGAAGAACCCCATGAACATCATCGGACCGGATGCGCTGGTTTTTGGCGTCGACGACGTGGCCGCCTGCTGCCAGTACCTGATCGACTACGGCCTGACCCCTGTGGGCGTCAGCGCCGCCGGTGGCCGCTTCGAGGCGGTGGACGGCACGGCGGTGGTGATCGCCGATCAACACGATGCCAGCCTGCCGCCGGCGATGGGCACCGCCAGCATGCTGCGCCAGACGGTGTACGGCGTGGCCGATGCCGCCACCTTGGACGCCATTGCCGCCGAGCTGGGCCGCGACCGCGAGCTGCGCCGCACGGCCGATGGCGCGATCGAGGTGCTGGACGACCATGGCTTTGCACTGCGCTTCCAGATCACGATCCGGCGCGCTATCACGCTGCCGGCCGAAATGGTCAACGCCCCCGGCACATCAGCGCACCGGGGCTTGAACAGGGTGGCGGTGGACGAACAAGCCGATGTGCGCCCGCTCAGCCTGTCGCATGTGGTTTATTTTGTGCCCGACACCGCCAAGACCGAGGCGTTTTACGCCCGGCTTGGCTTTCGTTGCACCGACCGGTTGCTGGGCGCCGGGCCGTTTTTGCAGCCTGCCGGCACCACCGACCACCACACGCTGTTTGTGATCCAGACCCCGCCGTTCATGAAAGGTTGTGAGCACTTCACCTTCCACAGGGCCGGCCCCACCGCGGTGATGCAGGCCGGGACACGGTTCGTCAACAAGGGCTACCAATCGTTCTGGGGCCCGGGCCGGCACAAGTTTGGCTCCAACTGGTTCTGGTACTTCAACAGCCCGCTGGGCTGCCATGTGGAATACGACGCCGACATGGACCTGCACGACAAAAACTGGGTGGCCCGTGCGGTGCCGATGAGCGCCGATGCCTCGCAGTTGTTTTTGTTCCAGCAGCGCGACAAATGGGCGCCGGGCGGCCCGCCGCCGGGGGCCGGGCCGGGTGGTCCGCCGCCGCATTGAACATTCGTGCACCGTCACCGTCATCGTGAAACCCACCACCGCGCCACTGTGCCATTTGGCCGACTTGCCCGACGGCCAGTCGCGTGGCTTCGACCCGCAACACACGGGGCAGGACACGGTGCTGGTGGTGCGCCAGGGCGAGCAGCTTTACGCCTACGCCGACATCTGCCCGCACCACGGCACACCGATGGCCTGGCGCCGCCATGCTTATTTGAGCGGCGACCGCAGCCGCATCGTCTGCAGCGCGCACGGGGCGCAGTTTGAGATCAGCACTGGCGCCTGCACGCTGGGGCCTTGCCTGGGGCAATCGCTGCAAACGCTGCCGCTGGTGATGGCCGCCGATGGCGCGGTTTATCTGCAAGAGATTGTCTAAATCAACTTAGGAGACAAACACCATGGCCCTTCCCACCCAGAACATCCTGATCATCGGCGGCGGCTTTTCCGGCATGTCGGCGGCGATCGAGCTGCGCAAACAAGGCCATGCCGTCGACATCGTCGAGATCGACCCTGGCTGGCGTTCTTACGGCGCCGGCATCAGCCTGGGTGGTGCCACGCTGCGCGCGTTTTGCACGCTGGGCATCATCGATCAGTTTCTGCAGCACGGCAGTGGCACGGACGGGCTGGACATCTGCACACCGATGGGCCAGGTGGTGGCCACCATCCCCACACCGCGCATCGCCGGGCCCGATGTGCCGGGCGGCGGCGCGATCATGCGGCCGGTGCTGGCCCGCATCCTGGCCGAGGCCACGTGCGCCTCGGGCGCCACGGTGCGGCTGGGCTGCACCTTCACCGCGATTGAGCAAGACGCAAGCGGCGTGACCGTGGGCTTCACCGACGGCCAGCGCCTGCGTTACGACCTGGTGATCGGCGCCGATGGTTTGTATTCCAAGGTGCGAGAAGCGCTGTTCCCCAGCGCGCCCAAGCCCAGGTTCACCCACCAGGCCGTGTGGCGTGCAGTGCTGCCCCGGCCCGCCGAAGTGCAGCGCCCGATGATGTGGATGGGCATGCCCAGGATCAAGGTTGGCATCAACCCGGTGTCAGCCAGCGAGATGTACTTGTTTGTCACCGAAGACCGGCCCAACAACGACTTCATCGACCCGGCGCTGTTCCCCAAGCTGCTGGCGGATTTGCTGGCGCCGTTTCCGGCGGCCCTGGTGCAAACGATCAGGGCGCAGATCAACGAGCAATCACAGATCGTCTACCGCCCGCTGGAGGGTTTGCTGATGCCCCAGCCCTGGTTCCAGGGCCGGGTGGTGCTGATTGGCGACACGGTGCATGCCACCACGCCGCACCTGGCCTCGGGCGCCTGCATCGGCATCGAAGACGCCATCGTGCTGGCCGATGAACTGGGCCGGGCCGGGTCGGTCAGCGACGCTTTGCAAGCCTTCCAGGCCCGGCGCTGGGAGCGCTGCCGCATGGTGGTGGAAAACTCGCTGCGCCTGGGTGAACTGGAGGTTTCGGGCGGCGACAAGGACGAGCAGCAGCGTATCCTGGGCATGTCGATGGGGGCGCTGGCGGCACCAATCTGATTCGTTGCGGGCTTTCGCTCCTTCCCCCTGCCAGGGGGAAGGTTGGGATGGGGGTTCGGCTTTGGCGCCGCACCGGCTTTCGATCCCCACCCCAGCCCTCCCCCTGCCCGGGGGAGGGGGCAATACCCACACGTCGTTTTCCTCAGGAGACCTCCACATGATCCCAAGCACCCGCCGCCGTATCTTGCAATCCAGCCTGGCGCTCAGCAGCTTGCCAAGTTGGCTGGCACCAGCCGCTGCACAAACCCCCACCAAGATCGTGTTCGGCTACACCGCCGTGACCGATTTTGCGTCGGTGTTTGTCGCCCGCGAGCAGGGTTATTTCAGCAAGCGGGGCCTGGAGGTGGAGCTGAAGTTCATCCCGCTCAATTCCACGATCCCGGCGGCAATCCAGTCCGATTCGCTGCAGTTTGGCGGCCCCACGCCCAGCGTCTACCTGCAGGCGGTGGAGGGTGGGCTGGACCATGTGGTGGTGGCCGGCGCGGGGGTCACGGCCAAGACCATGACCGGCATCGCGCTGGTGGCGCGCGCCGGTGCCGGTATCAAGACGCCGGCCGATTGCGTGGGCAAGAAGATCGGCGTGCCTGGGCTGGGTGCGTTTTTGCATGTCACCTTCCGCGCCTGGCTCAAGCAGCAGGGGGTGGATTACAAGAAGGTCAACTTCATCGAGGCCTCGTTTCCGCAGCATGGTGATTTGCTGCGGGGCGGAGCGATCGACGCGGTGGTCACTGCCGATCCGTTCATGAGCCGCATCACCGATACCGGCGCGGGCTATGTGGTGAGCTACTACACCACCTTTTTGCCCGACGGCCAGCCGCAGATCATCTACACCACCCGGCGCGACTGGGCCGAGAAGAACCCGGCCGCCACCAAGGCCTTCCGGGATTCCATCGTCGAAGCAGCGGCCTTCATGCGGGTGCCGGCCAACAACACGGCGGTGCGCGAGGCGATTGCCAAGTACATCAAGCTGCCGCCCGAGGTGCTGGCCCGGGCCCAGATATCACCGCCCGGCCCGCTGGTGAGCGAAAAACAACTGCAGTACTGGGTGGGTTTGATGAAGGAGCAGGAGATGCTGAAGACCGATTTGAAACTTGCTACGCTGATTGCCAAATGAGCGCCCTTATCCCCGTGCTCCCCGTGATGCCGCGCAAGCCACGGCCGCAACGCCGATTGGTGGATTTGTCGATCTACCTGGAAAACGACGTGCTGTCCGATCCACCGCCGCTGGCGCCCAGGATCACCTACCAGAGCCACGCCGACACCTTGCCCGAGTTCATGCAGATGCTGCCGGGCACACAAGCCGAGGACTACCCCGACGGCCAGGCCGCAGCGGCCGAGTGGGTGACCTTGACCACCCACAACGGCACCCACCTGGACGCGCCGTACCACTTTCATGCCACGATGGATGCCAAGCTGGGCGGCCAGCGGCCGGCTATCACGATCGACCAGGTGCCGCTGGACTGGTGCTTCCAGCCGGGGGTCAAGCTGGACTTCCGCCACCTGCCCGATGGCCATGTGGTGACCGGCCAGCAGGTGGCCGATGAACTGGCGCGCATAGGCTGGGAGCTGCAGCCGCTGGACATCGTGGTGGTCAACACCCGGGCCGGATCACGCTACGGCCACGGCGATTACGTCAACGCCGGCTGCGGCATGGGCTACGAGGCCACGATGTATTTGCTGGAGCGCGGCGTGCGGCTGACCGGCACCGATGCCTGGAGCTGGGACGCGCCGTTTTCCTACACCGCGCAGCGCATCGCCGAGACCGGCAACAAGGCGCTGATCTGGGAAGGCCACAAAGCCGGCCGCGACATCGGCTACTGCCACCTTGAAAAGCTGCTCAACCTGGAGGCGTTGCCGGCGCACGGTTTCACGCTGAGCTGTTTTCCGCACAAGATCCGCGGCGCGTCGGCCGGCTGGACCCGCGCGGTGGCGATTTTTGAGGACGAGGTTTGAGATGAGCACCCGCCTGCCCCCCATCCACCGCGTGCTCACCGGCCACGATGCTGCCGGCAAGGCCATCGTCACCAGCGCCGGCCCACTGCCCACCGTGGTGGCGATCAGCGCCGTGCCCGGCACGGTGTTCCACGAGGTCTGGAGCACGGCCGCCACGCCCGCCGCTGTGGACAACGGCGCCGATCCCAGCCTGGGCGCGCTGATGCTGCCGCCGCCCAAATCGGGCACCCGCATCCGCTTTGTCGACATCCCGCCCGACACGCCAGAGCTGTTGGCCCATGGCGCGGCCAAGATGAAAGATGCCTTCAGCCAGATCGGCGATGTGGCCGCGTCCACCGTCAAGACCGATTCCCCACACCCGCTGATGCACCGCACCGAGACAGTGGACTACGGCGTGGTGATCGCCGGTGAACTGACCCTGGTGCTGGACGACAGCGAGGTGCAGTTGAAACCCGGCAGCGTGGTGGTGCAGCGTGGCACCAACCATGCCTGGGCCAATCGCTCGGGCCAGCCTTGCCGCATGCTGTTTGTGCTGGTGGACGGGGCTTACGAGCCCGGCATTGCGGCGGCGCTGGCGGCGCGCAACGCATGAGCAGCGCCGGCCAGCCGATATCGCGGCGTGGGCTGCTGGCTGCGGCCGGCGCTTGGTTGGCTGCACCGCTGGCCGGCCCGGCCAGCGCCGCCACCTGGCCCAGCCACACCGTGCGCTTGTTGATCCCGTTTCCAGCCGGCGGCACGGCCGATGTGGTGGCCCGGCTGCTGGCCGACAAACTGGCCACCACGCTGGGCCAGCAGGTGATCGTCGAATCCAAACCCGGCGCCAACGGCATCATCGCCAGTGATGCGGTGGCCAAGGCCGCGCCCGACGGCCACACGCTGCTGCTGGTCAGCGCCGCACATGCCAGCAACGCCAGCCTGTACCCGCGCCTGCCTTACGACAGCGCACGCGATTTCACGCCAGTGGCGCTGGTGGCACCACCCGGGCCGATGGTGATCGCAGTGCATGCCAGCCTGCCGGTGCGCACCGTGCAAGCGCTGATCAACCATGCACGCGCCAACCCCGGCGCGGTGGCCTACGGCTCGGCCGGTGTCGGCAACACCTTGCACCTGGCGGGCGAGATGTTCAGCCAGATGGCCGGCGTCAAACTGCTGCATGTGCCGTACAAAGGCGCGGCGCCTGCGCTCAGTGACTTGGCCGGCGGCCAGGTGCAGATGATGTTCAACAGCGCGCTGGCGGTGGCCACCTTCGTCAAAGAGGGCCGGCTGCGTTTGATCGCGCAGACAGGGCTGAAGCGCTCTCCAGCGCTGCCGGACTTGCCCACGGTGCATGAATCGGGCGTGCCGGGCTTTGAGGTCACCGGCTGGTTTGGTTTGCTGGCGCCGGCCCGCACGCCGGCCGACCTGGTGCAGCGCCTGAACACCGAGAACAACCGGGTGATGGCCTTGCCCGAGTTGCGCGACAAGCTGGCGCTGCTGGGCAGCACCGACGTGCCCAGCTTGTCGCCCGACGGTTTTGCGGCCTTTGTGAAAGCCGAGACCACCCGTTATGCCCAGGTCATCAAGACCGCAGGCCTGAGCCTGGAGACCCCGTCATGAAGTTCGCCACCCTCGCCGATGGTTCACCGGACGGCCAGTTGCTGCTGGTCTCGCGCGACCTGCAGCAGGCCGTGCCCGCCAGTGGCATTGCGCCCAGCTTGATCAACGCCTTGCAGCGCTGGGACGGGTTGCAGCCCGCGCTGCAGGGCCTTTATGACGCGCTGAACCAGGGCCGCGCCGCCGGCGCGATGGCGTTCAACCCGGCGGCCTGCGCCGCGCCGCTGCCACGCGCGCCGCAGTGGCTGGATGGCTCGGCCTTCTTGAACCACGGCCGGCTGATGGCACGTGCCTTCAACACCCCGGCGATCCCCGATTTCGACACCGTGCCGGTGATGTACCAGGGCGCCAGCGATGATTTCCTCGGGCCGTGCGCCGACGTGCCACTGCCCGACGAGGCCGACGGCATCGACTTCGAAGGCGAGTTTGGCGTCATAGTCGGCGCGCTGGCGATGGCCGCCACGCCGGCCCAGGCGCTGGCCAGCGTGCGGCTGCTGGTGCAGATCAACGACTGGAGCCTGCGGGTGCTGGGCGGCCACGAGGTGCGCACCGGCTTTGGCTTTTTGCAGGCCAAGCCGTCCACCGCGTTTGCGCCGGTGGCGATCACGCCCGACGAGCTGGGTGATGCCTGGCGCGATGGCCGGGTGCATTTGCCATTGAACGTGCAATGGAACGGCGCCTGGTTTGGCCATCCGCATGGCGGTGAGATGGGCTTTGGTTTTGGTGAGCTGGTCGCCCACGCAGCGCGCACCCGGCGGCTGTCGGCCGGCAGCATCATCGGCTCGGGCACGGTCAGCAATGCCAGCCGCGCGGTGGGCTCGGCCTGCATCGCCGAGCGCCGGGTGATCGAGATCCTGGACCAGGGCGCGGCCCGCACCGGCTTCATGAAGTTTGGCGACAGGGTGCACATGCAGGCCGGGCCACCCGACCAGCCCGGCCCGTTTGGTGTGATCGACCAGCAAGTGGTGCGCGCCGGGGGCTGAGCCCGCGCGGGCAACGCCGGGAGGCGTTGCCCGGCTGGCGAAGGCCCAGACGCGATACCAGCGGCTGGGCTGAAGCACGGCCCGGCGGCGCTGTCAGCGCACCGCTTCGACCCGGATCACCGCCGCCCCAAACTCGTCGGCGCAGGCCGCGCCCGGTGGGCAGATCGCCCGGCCCGCCAGCAGCGGGACGGTCGATGGCGCTTGTGCGGCGATCAGGCGCAGCGCCAACGCGCCGGTGGGCAGCATCCGGTAGGGGCCCTCTTTGCGCGGTTGCAGCGCCGAAAAATCGCGCTCGCGCGCCGATACCATCACCAGCAATACGGTGGTGCCGGCGGGCTCGGTGGTCTCGATAACGATGGGCGCTTGCGGCAGCTTCAGCGTCTGGCCCTTGCGCACTTTCAGCGTGCCGGCGGTGGCGTTGGGGTACAGCAGGATCAGTGAGCCGTCCGGGCTGTAGCCCTGCACGTACAAAAAGCCATCGCGCTCGGATTGCACCGTGAAGGTCAGCTCATCACGGCCAATGCGCAACTGCGGTTTGTTGGGCATGGCCTGCAGGTTGAAGCCGGCGGTCTGCGCTTGGGTGATGCGTTCAAACTCGGCGCTGACATCGAAGCTGCCGGCTGCCGCAGCGGCGGGCGGCGGCGGCATGGTGGTGGGGGTTGCCGGGGCGGTTGTTGGAGTTGGCACCGCTGCTGGCAAGGCCGCTGCGTCGGGCGAAGGCGCTGGTGAAGCCACGGTTGCGGGTGCGGCAGGGCTGGGCAACGGCGCCGCGGCCACCGCAGCCGGTGCTGGCCGCGGCGCCGGGCTCAGCAAGCTGTAGGCGCCAATCGCCAGCGCAACCAGCAGCACGCCGCCCACGGCCATGCCGATCAGCGAACTGTTCTTGCGCGGCGCCGTGGCCGCCCCGGCCGTTGCCGCAGGCGAGCTGGCCGCACGCACAACGGCCGGCCGCACCGCCGCAGCGGCGTTCGCCGATTCGGCAGCGCCCAGCCCCAGCTCGTCGCGCAGCTTCTCGATCGACGGCGTTCGCTCGTCGGGCTTGACCGCCAGTGCATGGTCGATCGCCGCCAGAAACCCCGGGCTGTAGCGGCCGGCGGCGGCTTGCACCAGCGGCACATAGGTGTCGCTCAACAAACGCCCCACCGACGGCGGGGGTGTCTTGCCGATGATCGCGAAGTAAATCACCGCTGCCAGCGCGTAGACATCGGTCCACGGGCCTTGTTTCATGCCCGGAATCTCGGCGTACTGCTCCACCGGCGCGTAACCGGGCTTCAGGATCACGGTCAGCGCCTGCGTCATGTCGCCAATCACCCGGCGCGCGGCGCCAAAGTCCAGCAGCAACGGACGCTGGCTGCCGGCCAGCATCATCACGTTGTCGGGCGCGATGTCGCGGTGGTAACACTGCTTGCCGTGGATCACCACCAGCGCCTCGGTCAGCGGGTTCAACAAGCTGCGCAACCAGGCTTCGCTGGGCGGGCCGTCCATCTCGCGCAGCGTGTCCTTCAGCGTCTTGCCTTCGTAAAACGGCATCACCATGTAGGCCGTGCCATTGGCCTCCCAGAACCGGTGCACCTTGACCAGCGAGGGGTGGTCAAACTGCGCCAGCAGCCGGGCCTCGTTGACAAAGCTCTTGCGGCCGGCCTCGAAGGTCTCGCGGTGGCGCTCGGATTTGACCTGCACCTGGCTTGCCGCCGCGCGCGCCGCCAGCACCGACGGCATGTACTCCTTCAACGCCACTTGGCGCTGCAACGAATGGTCGCTGGCCAGGTAGACGATGCCAAAACCCCCTTCGCCCAACAGAGCGGTGAGTTCAAACTCACCCAGCATCGTGCCGACCGGCAAGCCGTTGCCCATGTCGGCATGTGCCGGCAGGCCGGGGCCCTCGCCGGGCATCAGCGTGCGGTCGTCGGGCGCTGGTGGTGGTGGCGGTGGTGGTGGTGCAGCCGGCGTTGACCTTGGCTGTGACGCGGCCGCGCCAAAGCCGGTGGCCCCGGTCAGCGGGCTGCCCAACGGTCGGATCACGGTGCGGTCGTCGTCCTGGGCGTCGTCTTTTGCGTCGGTAGTCATTGCGGGGCGCCGTTTTTTTCGGCGCAATGGAGCACAACGCTCAGATTGTCGCCCCAAGCAGATCGGCCGCCGTGTGCGGCAGGCCACGTGAAACCCGCAGGCTGGGCGCTTGCAGCTCGGTGCTGGCGTACCAGTAGGCCAGGCCGGTGGCCTGGCGTTGCCACAGCGCCTGGGCTTCGATGGCGATCTGCCGGCCGATGTCCATCCCGGGCGGCAAGACCAGCGCCACCAGCGCACCCGGCGTGGCTGGCAGCGCACCGGTGGCCGGTGTCAATGCTTCGAGGTCCGGCCCGGCCATGCCGGCCAGCTCACGCTCCAGCCGGTCCACGCCCCAATCGTCTTGCAGTGCATCGGCCGCCAGCTCATCCAGCCGTCCCAGCCAGTGCCACAAGGACTGCATCTGCTGGATAGCCGCCGGCAGCGGCTGTATCGCCCGCACGATGGTGAACGGAAAGTAGCGCCCAACCCGGTCCACCGACGGCATCAGCACCCCCGCCCAGGCGCGCGCGCCGGTCTGGCCTGGCAGCACCCCCGGCATCAGCAAAAAACGCTGGGTCGGGC
>JANOBL010000481.1:0-9041 GCA_031411635.1 Betaproteobacteria bacterium | reverse complement strand
TCCGCAACCCGTTGGCCGACCCCGGCCTGCTGGGTGTCACCAGCGGCGCGGTGTGCATGGTCGCCCTGGTGCTGACCGTCTTTGCCGCGTCGGCCGCCGCAGTGCCCCCGGCCTGGCGGGTGTGGGTGCTGCCGGCTTCCGCCTTTGTCGGCGCCCTGGGCGTCTGCTTCGCGCTGGAGCGGCTGGCGCGCTGGCTGACCCCGGGCTCGGTGGCTGGGCTGCTGCTCACGGGACTGGCGCTGAATGCGCTGGCGATGGCTGTGGTCGGTCTGTGCACCTACCTCGCCACCGACGAGCAGTTGCGCAGCCTCACGTTCTGGACGCTGGGCTCCATCGCTGGCGCCAACTGGTCTGTGGTGGCGGTGCTGGTTGTCGCGCTGGCGGCCGCGCTGTGGCAGTCGCGGCGCCTGGCGCATGCCTTGAACGCGTTGGCGCTAGGCGAATCGGCGGCGGCGCATGTCGGCGTCGACGTGGCTGGACTGCGCATGCGGCTGATCATCGTCGTCGCCGTGCTGTGTGCCCTGGCGGTGGCGTGGTGCGGGCTGATTGGTTTCATCGGCCTGATGGCGCCGCACCTCGTGCGCGGGTGGGCCAGCGGCGACCAGCGCCGGGTGCTGCCGCTGGCGATGGGGGTCGGTGCACTGCTGCTGGTGGTGGCCGACACCGTGGCACGCACGGTCGCCATCCCGGCCGAGATCCCGGTCGGCATCTTCACTGCGCTGCTCGGCGCACCGATGTTCCTGCTCATGCTGCGCGGCCTGGCGCGCCAGCAGGGAGGCCACGCATGACGGATGCGCGTCCCCTCGAACTCTTGCGCCTGCGGGCTGCCGTCGCGCGCGTGCCGGGCCGCAACTTCGGGCCCTTCGACCTGTCGCTGGCCGCCGGAGAACGGATCGCGATCCTCGGCCCCAGCGGTGCCGGCAAGTCGACGCTGCTTCGCCTGATGGCAGGCGAGCGCGCTGTCCACGGCGGTGACGCGATGTTCGAGGCGCGCCCGCTGGCCCAGTGGCCGGCGGGCGAACTGGCCCGACGGCGCGCGGTGCTGCCGCAATCCCATGCGGTGGCCTTCGGCATGTCGGTCGAACTGGTCGTGTCGCTGGGGCGCATGGCGCGTGAACCTGACCCCCAGCAGGCCGAGATCGTCTCGAACGCACTTCAGGCGGCCTGTTCCGGCTACTTGGTGGGCCGCCGCTTCGACACTCTGTCCGGCGGCGAACAGGCCCGGGTTCAACTGGCAAGGGTACTGGCCCAGCTGTGGGATGTGCGCGAAGGCCTGCTGCTGGTGGACGAACCCCTGGCCGCGCTCGATCAGGGCCTGCAGTTCGAGCTGATGGACGCCATGCGCGACTTTGCGCAGACGCGTGGCCACGCGCTGGTGGCGGTGTTGCACGACCTCAACCAGGCACTGGCCGGCTTCGAGCGGCTGTGGCTGGTGCAGGACGGGCGCGTCGTCGCCGACCTGCCGGCCGACCGCGCGGCCGTGGCATCGCTGGAGCGCTTGTTCGGCATCCGCTTGCGTTGCATCGACAGCGACGATGGCCGCGTCGCGGTTCTGGCCCATCGCGCAGTGCCGACCGCAGTCGGGGCGGCTCTCGCAGCCTGATGGGGATGCCCACATGACGGGGCGCCATCCTGGGACTTTTGCACTGGTGTGTGCGGCGCATGCCGTGCTGGCCTGGGCCCTGCTGTCGCTCGGACCCGGCCGGTCTCCGTCGGCGTCACGAACCTGGCCGACGGCCGAGCCAGGGTTGGTGTCGGTGGTCTTGCATTCAGCGCCCAGGCCTGCCGAGGCCGCGCCCGCAGCGCCCAAGGCAACAGAAGCTGCGCCAACACGCGCAAGGCAGGCCATGCGCGAGCGTCCCGCAGACGAGGTCCGCGCCATGCCGGTGCTCGCCCTTGCAACGCCTGCAGAGACAGACGCTGCCTCAGGCAGCGTCGTGCAGATCGTGTCCCCTCCTGTCAGCGTCCCGATTCCGGAGCGGACTGCCGCTGCGCCCTCCGCCCAGGCGGCGCCCACGCCCGCCATCCCGACCGTTGCGCCGGCCCGCACCGAGCTGTCGTCCACGGTCAGCGCCCATGCCGACCGCCGCCTGTGCCCGCCCGCCCCGCACCCGGCCGCACTGCGCGAGCGCGGCATCGAAGGCGCCGTGGTGCTGCGCGTCAAGGTCGATGTGCAGGGCCGCCCCGCCGACGTGCAGGTGCTGGCCGGCAGCGGCTGGCGCCTGTTCGACGACGCCGCGCTGCAGCAGGTGCGCGCGTGCCGCTTCATCCCCGCGACCCAGGATGGCCAGGCCATCGACAGCTGGGTCGAATTTCCGGTGCGTTTCGCCCTTGCAGGCTGATCGCCGGTTGATCGCTTCAAGGAGTCGAGTTCGATGAATGAACCCGCAGGCCATGCTTGGCCCACCGCGCCGGAAGGCTGGACCTTCGGCCGCCACGATCGCTGCTGCTCCGATGTCGCGCACGCCATGCCGGAGCTGCCATCCGGCTCGCGCCGCCGCCGGCTCTGGGAGCTGGGCCTGCATGCGCACTGCCCCGTCATCGGCGTGTGCCTGCCCTTGGCGGCCATGCGGCGGCTGGCCCGCAAGGTGCTGGACGGCGAACCCGTCGCCGACGACTACGAGCTGCACTGCGGCATGGTCGCCGACTGCAAGCTGCGCACCCGCATGGCCGAGGCCGTGCAGCGCGAGTTGGACCGTCGCTTCATGGTGCCCCTGCGACGCGCCGCCGCCGTGAAGGCCGAAGCGGGCTTGGCCGCCTGGTGGCAAGAGCAGGGTGCATCCAAGGATCTGCCAGGCGCGCTCTGGGCCACGCTTACGCATGCGCGCTGCACACCCGCCATCGAGTACCAGGTACTGAGCCAGGTGCACATGATCCAACACCAGATTGGCATGGCGACCCGTGTGGAACTGGCCCGGTTCGAGACCCTGATCGACGAAAACGCCGTGCTGGCCCGCGAACTGGCCGGCGCCCAGCAGCGCAGCGCGCGCCAGACGCGTGAACACACCAAGCGAGTCGAAACGCTGCAGTCAGAGGTGGTTCGAGTGCGCGGCCAGGCGATGGCGGCGCACAGCGTGGCGGCGTCGCTGCGGGAGGACCTGCAGACCTTGCGCGAGACCCTTCCCGACCTGGACAGCCGCCAGGCGTTGGCCGGACGGATTGCGCAGCAGGAAGAACGCATGAGTGTTGTGATGCGCGCGCTGCAACAGGCACGCGGCGAGATCGAACGGCTGCGTGAGCAACTCGAAACAGCGGCTGTGCCTGCCGCGGCCCTTGGTGGCCCGACGCCCACTGAGCGCGCGCCTGAATCGAAGTCCCCGCAACACGCAGCCGGTGCCGCCGCGCTGGCCGACCGCGCCGTGTTGTGCGTGGGCGGCCGGACGGACAGCGTGCCGGTGTACCGCCGGCTCGTCGAAAGCCAGGGCGCACGTTTTCTGCACCACGACGGCGGCGAGGAGCACAGCGCAGGTCAACTCGAATCGACCCTGGCAGCCGCAGACCTGGTGATCTGCCAGGCCGGCTGTGTCGGCCACAACGCCTATTGGCGCGTCAAGGACCACTGCAAGCGCACCGGCAAACGCTGCGTCTTCGTCGAAACTCCCAGCGCCACCAGCCTGCAACGTGCACTGACCGACATCGGGAGCGGTGCATGAAGCCGGCCGTCACGCGCCAGCAGGCGGCGCAGTGCGTGCGCTGGGAGCGCATGCACGTGGCCGTCCGCTGCGGCCTGCACCCCGCGCAGCCGACATCGATCCGCAGCTATCTCGGCCTCGGCCGCTGGCTGGTGAAGCGCGGCCTGCTCGATGACCTGGTGACGAACGAACGCATGCTGCGCCTGCTGCTCGACACGGCGCGCGACGAGGCGCTGCCCTGGTTCTGGCGCAGTGTGTGCCTGGAGTACACCGCGATGCCCGTGGCGCGGTTGACGACGCTGCTCAAACAGCAGGACCCGCAGTCACTGCACGCCGTCGCAGTCAGTCTTCGGTCGGCTCAGCTGCGCCTGGCCGCCGTGGCGCCGAACCTGTCGCCGCGTGAAGAGGACGCCTGAAAGGTCGCCATGTCGAGCGAAATCATCGTGCCGGCCTTGCCGGAAGCTGCGCCCGTCGCGACTGGTTCTGCGGCCCTGCCGGCACCCCGTCGTCGGCGTCTGTGGCAACTTCCCACACAGGCACACGAACTCCTGCTGGCCATGAGTTTCACGCCCGATGTGTTACGGCGTGAGGCCTCGCGGACACTGGGCCAGATGCACCACGGCGTGTGCATCCTCAAGGGATGCGACGTAGACGTGCTCTACAGCGTAGTGCACGACATGGTCACCCGTAACTCGCTGTCTGAGGCGTTCCAGAAACGCCTGGACGAACGGTACGCACTGGCTGTGCGACGCATGGCGAAGCTGCGCAGTGCCGAGACCCTGCAGGCCGCCTGGGCCACCGCGCTGGAGGAGGATGCCACGCCGGCCGCGCTCTGGGCACTGCTGACCCATCCGATGGGTGCCGCGCTCGAATGCGCGGCGCTGTACGACGCTCGGGCATGGGTCTTCGCGCACAGCCGGCGCAGCGTCGCCTTGACACAGGCGCAAGAGCAGGCCGAATCACGGGAGCAACAAGCCCGGAAGCAAGCAGACGACTTGCGCATCCGACTCAGTGCACTACAGCAGCAGGCGGCGCAGGCGCTGAACAAGGCGCAGGCTGAAATGCTGCGGTTGAATGCGGAATTGGTGCGCTTGCAGCGCCCGACCAGCGGCAACGCGCCACCAGCCACCGCAACGCGCCTGACCGAACATCGCGTAAATCTCCTCGTGCCAAACGTCAGAGCCAGCCCGGTGGTCTCGGCTGCCTTGCCCGTTGCGCAGCCGCCGCGCCAACTGTCGCAACTCCCGATCCACGACGGCGCGTCGGTGCCGGCGCCGCAGCCGATCACCGTGTGCGGCAGGCGCGTTCTCTGCGTCGGCGGCATCCAGCACGCGGTGGCGCGATACCGCGGCCGGATCGAAAAACTCGGCGGCCAATTCGAACACCACGATGGCGGACTGGAAGACAGCGTCCAGGCACTGGACGGGCGGCTGAGCCGCGCGGACCTCGTCATCTGCCAGGCCGCTTGCATCAACCACGCGGCCTACCACCGGGTGAAACGCCATTGCGATCGCACCGGCACACCCTGCCTGTACCTGGACCGGCCCAGCCTGTCGCGCCTGGACCGTGCGCTCGCGCTACCGCAAGGAAAGCACCATGTCCTTCGATGAAGACTCCCCCTCGCCTGGCGAAGTGATGCCATGCGCCTTCGGTCTGCTGGTCGGCACCCTGGCGTTGATGACGGCTCACGCGTCGCCCGAGCCTGAGGCGCGAGTGGACGCCACCACGGGGCGCCGCCTGATGGCACGCAAGATCGTCAGCAATCTGTTCTTCCTTCAGCATCACCCGGATACGCCACCGCCGCTGCGACAGGTGGCTGCCAACATGCGCGCTCGCTGCCTGCCGATGGCAGGCAGCAGCGAAAGGGCTACCCCCGCGAATACCGCGGTGCCGGTCGCGGAACGTACTCAATGGCACTGACCGGGGCGAGCGACCTTGACACATTCGCCCACAACCGCCGAGTGCGCTGAGCCAAGCCAAGGTCCTGGCCGACGTGCTTCCGGGCCAGAAGGCCGAGAAGGTCAAAGCGCTTCAGGCCACCGGCAAGAAGGTTGGCATGGTGGGCGACGGCGTCAACGACGCGCCTGCGCTGACCCAGGCCAACGTCGGCTTTGCCATCGGCGCCGGCACCGACGTGGCGATGGAAAGCGCCGACGTGGTGTTGATGAAGAGCGACCCCTACGACATCGTCGGCGCCATCGAGCTGTCACGCGCGACCGTGCGCAAGATGCACCAGAACCTGTGGTGGGCTGTCGGCTACAACACGATTGCGTTTCCGCTCGCTGCCGGCGTGCTGTACCCGTTCGTGCTGAGCCCGGAGGTGGCCGCGATTTCCATGTCGGGCAGCACGCTGATCGTGGCGATCAATGCGCTGATGTTGAAGCGCACCAAGCTGGCGGGCATCCGCCAGCCTGGCAAGGCGGCCGCGGCCCCCGCCGCAACGGCGCCACCGAAACCAGGCGAGGCACCTGCCGCAAGGGCAACCCCAGAGCCGACCACGGCTTCTGAGGTGCCGGCAAGAGTGCAGCAGCCAGTGCAGTCGTGAATATCTCATCAACGGAGGAGATATCCATGGCCCCGCAATTCGACATGAAGAAGATCACGACGCCGCTCCTGATTCACATGCTGGGGCAAGAGTTACGATTCCCGAGATTCTTTCTTCTGCGCTGCAAGCTCACGCTCGGTCGATTCAAAGACACGATTGACGGGCGATTTCCACCCGAACTGATTGAACTCGCCGGGCTGCCACTTTGGGTCTACCTGAACCTGAAGAAAAAAATCGGCCAGCACAGGGCGTTCGAGATCATGCGTGTTGCACTATTGACTGGCGGCACGGCGGCGCAGAACCTGCAGTTCGATACCGTTAACAAGGAGCGGACTTTCCAGAATTTCTCGACATTGGAGATCGAGAACAACCGCACCGGCCTGGTTCGCTGGAACACGATGGTAGTAGTGGAACGCTCGGCGCAGCGCTTTGAACTCAAGATCACGCGTTGCATGTTCCATGAACTTGCAATCTCGTTGAATATCCCGGAGTTGACGCCGGTCGTGTGCCAGATTGATAACGCGATGTTCAATTCCTATTTGCCAGACGAAATGACGTTTGATCGTGGCCTCCTGGGAGGGCGGATTGCGGATGGCAAGCGTGAATGCAACTTTGTGTGGAAATTGCAGCAGGGGCATGACATTGCCCGCCCGAGCAAGTATCCACGCCCGGCCAGATGACGGCCAAAGCAGGCGCGGTGCGAAACCTGTTGCGTCTGGCGACTATCGTGCGCGTGTCGTTGCCGCAATACCGCGCTTGGCGCCGATTCACAGCAGGCAGCTCAGACACCACAGCGCCAGCCCGCTTCGCTGCAAGCCTGGTAGCTCTCGGGCCGACCTTCGTCAAGTTGGGCCAGATGCTGAGCACCCGCCCCGACGTGATGCCGCAGGCCTACGTCGACGCACTCGCCAGCCTGCAAGAGCACGAACCTGAAGTTCCCACTGAGGTGGTTGAAGCGACGATCAAGGCGGAACTCGGCAAACCCGTCGAAGCGCTGTTCGCGACTTTCGAGAAGAAGCCGGTTGCCGCAGCGTCGCTGGCGCAAGTGCACCGGGCAACGCTGCAAGACGGCACGGTCGTCGCCGTCAAGGTGCAGCGACCCGACCTCGATCGGCTGGTGCGCCGCGACCTGGACGCGATGGAGGCCGGGCTTGAGTGGCTGTATCGCCTGTTTCCGCGGCGCATGCGGCGAACGAACCTGCGCGCGTTTCTGGCGGAGTTCCGTCGCTACACGCTGCAGGAGCTGGATTTCGCGCAGGAAGGCCGCGTCGTCGATCGGTTTCGCGCCAATTTCAAAGACCGCAACGATGTCAAGTTTCCGGCCGTCCACTGGAGTCATTCGAGCCAACGTGTGCTGACGATGGGTTGGGTGCAGGGGTTGCGCCTGCACGAAGCCGTCAAGTCGCTCGACGCCGAACGGAAGCAGCGCCTTGTCACGCGGCTGATCGACGTCATGCTGCAGATGTTTGTTTCCGATGGGCTGTTCCATGCCGATCTTCATCCGGGGAATATCTTCTTCCACCCGGACGGCAGCTTTACCCTGCTCGACTTCGGCATGGTCGGTGAATTGACGCCGCGGCAGCGGGACCGATTCATCCTGTACTGGTTCGCCGTGGTCCAGCGCCAGACGCGGCGCGCCTTTCACCATTTCAAGGCGCAGACGCAAATGTTGCCGGGTGCAGACGAGGGCGCGTTCTTTGCACGCTTCGCCACGCTGGCCGAGAAGTTCTACACCTCGCGCCTGAGCGAGATGAGCTTCACGAAGGTCTATCTCGACATGATGGTGGCGGGCTACGAGCATGGCTTCGTCTTTCCGAGCGAACTGATGCTGCATGCCAAGGCGCTGACGACGGCGGAGACGCTCATCTTCGTGCTGGCGCCCGAGGCCCGGTTCGAACAGCTTTCCCGCCCATCCATCGCGCGCGAGTACGCCGCGCGTGCCGGGTCGCTCGACCTCCTCAAGCGGCGCTTCACGCAACTGGTTCCCGAGCTCTTGCTGATCGGAGAAGTGCTGCCGCCGGAGGCTCTGGACGAGACGTGGGACTGGGAGGCGACCGCCGACGTTTTCGGCGAGCTGCGCGATCGTCTCGAAGGCACGGTCCGGCGCGCGCTGGAAGGCGGCGGATTTTGGCAAGCGCTCGTTGAGCGGCATGCCGAGGTGGCGCTGAAGACGACGCCGCTGGCCGTGTCGGTCGGCGACTTCATGAAGCAGACCTGGGATCGCTACTACGAACTGGAACCCACGGTCGCGATCCAGCCCACGCTGGGCGCGGTGTTCACCACCCATGCAGCCGCCCTAATGATCGCGATGCACGAAACGCTGGTTCGACACGGCGTCGCCGTCGCGGAATCACAGCGGCTGATCTACGAGATCGGCTGGAACGTCTATCGGCAGATGGCCGAGCCGCCGTTGCTGATCGCGAGCGCGTTTACGCGCGATCCGCGCAAGCGCCTCAAGCTTGCGACGGATCTGTTCCGCAGCTTCCCGTTCGGCGCCCCGAGCTACGAATGGCGTGAGGTTTCAAGCCCGGACGGCGCGGTCGCCTTCGATTGCGTGAAGTGCCCGGTCGCCGAGTTTTTCGCCAGCCGCAACGAATCCGAACTCTGTGTTCAGACCTTTTGCCGGCTCGACTTCCCGCTGGCGGAGACGTGGGGCGGACAATTGGAGCGAAAAGGCACGCTTTCTGCGGGCGCGGAGTGCTGTGACTTTCGCTGGCATCCGCGCGAGCCGCCAGTCTCGCACACACCCGAAACGCCGGATGAGAATGAGAGATAACGATGGAGCGGACGACAGCGACACGCATGCAGGCGTTCTTCCCGATTACCACATTCCACCATTTTCACCGGGACGCAAATATCAATTA
>JANOBL010000480.1:0-2722 GCA_031411635.1 Betaproteobacteria bacterium | reverse complement strand
GGGAGCCGCCTGAATCATCGCCAGGCCGTGCCCTCCTGCGCTCAAGGCCGAACTGGCAAGGTGTTCAGCGGAATGCGCAGGTACGAGACGCCGTTCTCGTCGGCTGGCGGCAGTTCTCCGGCGCGCACATTGACCTGGATCGACGGCAGGATCAGCGTCGGGACTTCCAACGTCGCATCGCGGGCCTGCCGCATGGCCACGAACTCGTCTTCGCTGATGCCGTCGCGGACGTGGATGTTGTGCGCACGCTGTTCGGCCACAGTCGTCAGCCAGCGGGGCTCGCGCGCGGCCGGCGGATAGTCATGACAGACGTACATCGTCGTCTCGGGTGGCAGGGCCAGCAGCCGGTGCATCGAGCGGTACAACTGGTGCGCGTCCCCGCCGGGAAAGTCGGCGCGGGCACTGCCGACGTCGGGCATGAAAAGCGTGTCGCCGACGAAGACCGCGCCGTCGATGAGATAGGCCATGTCGGCCGGTGTATGGCCGGGCACCAGCATCGCCGTGGCCTCGACCTCGCCGATGCGGAAAGTTTCGCCGTCCTTGAACAGGTGGTCGAACTGGCTGCCATCGGCCAGGAAGCTGCGCTCCAGGTTGTAGAGCTTCTTGAACGTGGCCTGCACCGCGCGGATGTTCTCGCCGATGGCGATGCGGCCACCCACGCGCTGCTGCAGGTAGCGCGCGCCGGACAGATGGTCGGCGTGCGCGTGGGTTTCCAGGATCCAGTCAAGCTGGAGCGCGTGTTCGGCCAGGTATGCAAGCACCTGGTCGGCCGAGGTGCTGCTGGTGTGGCCTGATTTGAAGTCGTAGTCGAGCACGGGGTCGATCACTGCCGCGCGCAGCGTGGCCGGCTCCCACACCACATAGCTCACCGTCCCGGTCTTCGCGTCGAAGAAGGCTTGCGTCGTGGTGCGATTGGTCATGGTGGACTCCAAAGTTCCGCTTTTGATCTATTGACAAATAGTATATCATTTTGCATAATGAAAGCAACCTGCTCACGCCACGGACCGCAGCACGAACCGCCCCATGAAACGCTCGTCGACCATCATCGACCCCGCGGTCCTGCGCGATGCCGCAGACGAGGCAGTTGGCGCCCTGAAGCTGCTGGCCAACGTCGAACGGATGTTGCTGCTGTGCCAGCTTTCGCAAGGCGAGATGTGCGTCAGCGAACTCGAAGAGCATCTGGAAATTCGCCAGCCCACACTGTCGCAGCAACTCGGCGTGCTGCGCACCGAGGGCGTGGTCAGCACACGCCGCCAAGGCAAGAACATCTTCTACAGCGTGGCCGATCCACGCCTGCTTGAGATCCTGACCGTGCTCTATCGCCTCTACTGCCCCAAGGAACAATGATGTCGATTGCATGGAATGAATTCACCCCCTGGTCGGCCCTCGCGGGCGGGGCACTCATCGGCCTGGCCGCAGCGATGTTCGTGCTGCTGAACGGTCGCATTGCCGGCATCAGCGGCGTCATCGGCGGGCTGTTCAAGCCGATCAAAGGCGATGTGGCCTGGCGCGCCCTGTTCGTATTGGGCCTGGTCGGGTCGTCCTGGGTATATGCCTTGTTCACGGCGCTGCCGCGGCCCCGCATCGATGCGTCTTACGGCGGCTTGGTGATCGCCGGTCTGCTGGTGGGTGTGGGCACCCGGTACGGCTCGGGCTGCACCAGCGGGCACGGCGTGTGCGGGCTGGCCCGCCTGTCGCCGAGGTCGTTGGTGGCCACGGTGGCTTTCATGGTGGCCGGCTTCGCGACTGTGTTCGTCACCCGCCATGTGTTTGGCATCTGAGGAGACCTTGCCATGACTGCTTTTGTCTCACTGTTGGCATCATTTCTTGCCGGCCTGGTCTTCGGACTCGGCCTCATCGTGTCCGGCATGGCCGATCCGGCCAAGGTGATGGGCTTCCTGGACCTGGCCGGCGCCTGGGATCCAACGCTAGCCTTTGTGATGGCGGGTGCGATTGCCGTAGCGGCACTTGCGTTTGCCGTGGCCAGCAAGCGCAGCGTGTCCTTCCTCGGTGCGACGATGAAGCTGCCCACGTCGCGCGACATCGACCGCCGTCTGGTGATCGGAAGCGTGGTCTTCGGCATCGGCTGGGGCGTCGCCGGCTTCTGCCCAGGCCCCGGACTGGTTGCCCTCGGCATGGGTGAGGGCAAGGCGCTGGTCTTCGTGGTGGCGATGCTGGTGGGCATGGGGGCATTCGAGTGGCTCGAGCTTCGCAAGCAGACCGCTCGTCTTCGATCCGCCTGAAGACCCAGCGATGACAGGACTCTTGGCTCGGCGGGCCACCCTGGCCACCATCGCGGTGCTGCTGGTCTATGAAGTGGTGCTCACCGCGGCAAACCGTCGGCGCCCCGAGCGCATGGCGCGCAGCGCGCATGCAGCGCTGCGTGCGGATTGGTTCACTGCCGTGTCGCTGCACAAGGGCTCGGAAATTCTGGCGGTGCAGACGCTGCGCAATTCGCCGATGTCGGCCACCATGACGGCATCGACAGCGATGCTGGGCTTGATCGGCACCGGCACACTGGCTGCACCCTTGCTGCACGCGAGTCTTGGTCAAGCGGCGATGCTGCCGGACATCACCCCCCGGCTGGTGCTCGAACTCTTGTTGCTGGCCTTGCTGTTCGCTTCCCCGGTGTGCTCGGCGATGGCGGTTCGCTACTACAACCACTTGGGTTTCATCAGCGGCATGCCGGTGGAGTCCGAAGCGCGAAAGCGTTGGGCCAACG
>JANOBL010000479.1:0-3189 GCA_031411635.1 Betaproteobacteria bacterium | reverse complement strand
CGCCGCCGTGAGCCCGCGCCGGATCGAAATAGTCCAGCGCCCGGGTGATCAGCAAATAAGTGTTGGCATCAAAGTACTCGCTGAACTTGTCGCCCTGGTGGCGCAGGTAGCTTTCGATCTGGAACTCGATGTCCTGGGTGGAGTAGCCCAGCTCGGCAGCGCGCAGCCCCCGGCCAAACTTCTGCTCCATCGAGTCGTCGGAAAGATAGGTGATGTGGCCGATCATGCGTGCCACCCGCAGGCCCCGTTTGGGCAGCACGCCGTGGGCATAAAAGTGGCCAGCGTGAAAATCGGGGTCGGTGATGATGGCGCGCCGCGCCACCTCGTTGAACGCGATGTTCTGCGCCGACAGATTGGGCGCGGTGGCCACCGCGATGCATTCACCCACTCTGGCGGTGTGGCGCAGCGTCCAGCTCAAGGCCTGCATGCCGCCCAGGCTGCCGCCAAGCACGGCGGCCAGTTTTTGGATGCCCAGCCGGTCCAGCAGCAAGGCCTGGGCATCGACCCAGTCTTCCACCGTGACCACCGGAAAATCCGCGCCCCAGGGCTGGCCGGTTTGCGGGTTGGTGTGCGTGGGGCCGGTGGAGCCAAAACACGAGCCCGGGTTGTTGACGCCGATGACGAAGAAGCGCTCGGTGTCCAGCGGTTTGCCCGGGCCTATCAGGTTGTCCCACCAGCCCTCGCTGCGGTCTTGCCCGGCGTAGGTGCCCGCCACATGGTGGCTGGCGTTCAGCGCATGGCAGACCAGCACCGCGTTGCTGCGTGTGGCATTGAGCTGGCCGTAGGTTTCGTAGACCAGCTCGTAGCCGGTGAGTACCGCGCCGCTGCGCAACGGCAGCGGCGCGTCGAACAACATCGTTTGCGGTGTGACGTGACCGATGGGGGCCATGGTGTGCAGGTTTGAAGAGCCCAAGAAAAAACCCGGTGGCACTGCAAAGCGTGGCAACCGGGTTGGGCATCACGTTTAGCAGCATTTTTAAAGCGCCCGCAATCTGGAACAAATCGGCGCTGAAGAGAGAAAGTATACCGGCGCGGTACACCAGCGGCCAGGCCGCCACTTGTTCATTTATATCCAAATGGATATAGTTGCAATCATGAAGCCCGTCACCTTTCTGGCCGATTCGCTGAAGGCTGTTCGCGCCTTTCCAGAATCCGCCCGGCAGGATGCGGGCTACCAGCTTGACCGGCTGCAACGCGGACTTCAGCCAGACGACTTCAAGCCGTTGCCCGCCGTGGGCGCCGGGGTGGAGGAGTTACGCGTCTGGTGCGAGCACGGCACATTCCGCGTGATCTACCTTGCTCGATTGCCCCAGGCGGTGTTTGTGCTGCATGCTTTCCAGAAGAAGACCCAGGCTGCGCCCAAGGCCGACATCGACTTGGCGGCGCGACGTTATCGAGAATTGATGAGGAACCACGGATGACCAGCGAGACTTTTGCCAGCGCTTTTGAGGCTTTGGCCGACACGCCCGAACAGGCGGCCAATCTGCGTGCCCGGTCCGAGTTGGCCAACGCTTTGCGCGAGCTGGTTCAGCGCGAAGGCTGGACCCAGGTGGAGGCGGCGCGGCAATGCGGCGTCACCCAGCCGCGCTTGAACGATTTGCTGCGTGGGCGGATCAGCCGCTTTTCGCTGGACGCGCTGGTCAACATGGCGGCGGCCTGCGGTCGGCAAGTCCATATCGCACTGGCCGATGCCACTTGAAAGCCGGGCGGTGGCGGCCATTCAGCCGACGCCCACCGCCAGCCTGCCACCACGGATCGCCCGCAACTGCGCCAGCACCTCGTCCCGGGTGCAAAACCGGCCAAACGCCGCCAGGTCTTGCTCGCGCACGATAGCAAAGCTGTCCAGCACATGGGCCGCGTCGGCTTCGTCCAGGCCGTAAAGGTGCATGAACAGGCCATCCAGCGCGGCCAGCCGGCGGCGGCGGTCTTCGGCGTCCCACTTGTACGGCGGCTTGACCTGGCCCTGGGCGTCCAGATGACCCAGGTCCCGCGCAAGCGCTGCCATGTCGTGTGCGGTGTAGCTCAGGTGCAATACCTGTTCGCGGATGAAATCGGCGATCTTGACTGGGCCGATGGATTGCTCGAAACACACGGGGGCAATGACCGGGAGTTGCTCAAGGATGAACAGATTGATGGTCTGGCCCTGCAGCTTTTGGCGCAGGATGAAATCGAAGGCGAAGCTGTTCAAATTGGCGGCAAGCAAGGCCATTGCGGCTGCTGCCAACGGCGCGCTAGCGAAATCAGGGATCAGCAGCGGGACTTTGTTGCCAAAACCGAAACCGGGCAGAAAGGTGGCAATCATCGTGCGCGCATTCGTAGGCGCGGTGATCTCTTTGAAGCCCAGTGCCCAACCATAGCGATTGGCGGCGGTTTCGCTGGCCTTCACCCAGTATTGAGGCGTCGGAAAACGATCTATTCGCTGCTTCTGCGCCGCGTCAATGGCCTCAGGCTGCGCAGCGCGGTGCAGGTTCTCGGTATGCAGGACAACGTCTGCTGCTCGATGGTCAAACATCTGAATCATCTTGCCTTCGTACAACGGCACCGCCTGGGCATCACCCATCTCCCAGCACCCAAACGCTGCGGGCTTCCATCCTTTGGCCAACAACTCGGTGCGCCTCATAAAGAGCTTGGAGTCGATAGTCATGTCGAACATGCGCAAGTACTTCACCGGCCAAGCCCGATGGTCCGGCAGCACCCCCTGGGTTTCGCTCACGCCGCCATGCCGCACCAGCACCGGGTGTTGACGGTAAATGCGCAAGGTGAGGTCGGCATCACGCCGGGAGCGGAAGATCGGCGCCGCGCCGGTGTTGGGGTTGACCAGCGCAAAGTCGTCCTGGGTCAGCACCAGCAGGCCGTGGCCTTGGTCCAACTCATCCAGGCTGTGCAGGTAAAACGCGCAACGGGTTTGCGCAAAGGTTCGCGCCGGCCCGCCGAACACCAGCGTGCAGAACTTGAAGCTGGCGTGCACATCGGCAAAAAACACCTTCTTGTTCTCGAAATCAAACAAGGCGCCCAGCCGGCCGGTGCTGGAGATGCTTTTAAAAAACGGCGCCGCGCCTTTGTCCGCCGCAATGCCGCTGGGCGTGAGCAGCGCCACCAGCCCGTCCGGCCGCACCAAGCCTTGCGCCCGCTCGACAAACAGGCTGTACAGATTGACATCACCCCCACCCAGCAATGGGTAGTCGCCCG
>JANOBL010000478.1:0-11050 GCA_031411635.1 Betaproteobacteria bacterium | reverse complement strand
TGGTGCACAGCAGGCCGTGCATGCCAAATTCATCGATCAGCGCGGCCTCTACCGCCGCCAGCACGATCGGAAAGTATTCGGGCTTGCAGCCGGCCATCACCCCGTTGAAGGACACTTTATACAACGTGCAGGGCGCCAGATCGGGCGGCACCAGGCCCAGCAGTTCATCGGGCGCACGGGTGCTGCCGCCCAGCATGCGCAGCACCCGCACCGGGGTGGGCGGCACCACCGGCAGGCCGTCGGTCCAGCCCCGGTCGTAACAGGCTTCGATCGCATCGGCCTGGGCATCGATCTCGATGCGGCGCGCGGCCAGGCCGGGGTTGCCGTAGCGCACGATCAGTTCTTCGGCAATGCCCGGGTCCAGGGTTTTGGAGCCGCAGCCCGGCCGCAGTGCCGGCAGCGATTCACCCAGCGTGGGCAGGCCGCTGATCTGCTGCCAATCACCCCGGTGCCAGCCATGGGTGCGCGCCACCTCGCGGCCGCCCTGGATGCGGATCAAGGTGGGCACAAATTCAATGCCGAGCCGGAAGGATTGCTCCAGCGACGCATCCAACTGCTGGCCCGGCAGGCCCTGGGCGTAGGCCGCGTCGTCTTGCACCAGCACCGTCAGTGTGGCGCCGGCCTGGGCCAGTGCGGGCAGCAGCGGCTCCACCAGCAGGCAAGTGGGGCAATCACGCTTGGCCACCACGATCAGGCCATCGGGTCGCTCCGTCATGGTGGCGTCAGTCATGGCGGATCGTGGCATCGCGCCATGGGCCGGCGTTGTCGCAGCGGCGACAATGCCGGCATGGCCCGGCCCCTGCCCCGTTTAACCGCCACCGAGATCGAGCGGGTGATAACCACCGCCTGGGACGACAAGCCGCCATTCAACGCGGTGCTGGCCCAGCATGGGTTGAACCCGGGCCAGGTGGTGCAGTTGCTGAAGCAGCAACTCACGCCCAATGCGTTCAAGGTGTGGATGGCGCGCACAAAAAGCCCACCAGGACGAGCCGGCCGCTAGCCCGGCACGCAGTGGATCAAGGCTGGTCCAGCAGCGCCTGGAGTTGCTGGCTGAGCTGCGGCACATCCACGCTGATGATGCTCCAAACGGTATCGGCGTCGATGCCAAGGTAGGCGTGGATCAGGCGGTTGCGCGTGGCAACGATCTGGCGCCATGGCACAGCCGGCGCTTTGGCGCGCCAATCGTCGGGCACATGGGTGGCGGCTTCGCCCAGCAGTTCAAGATTGCGCAGGCTGGCATCACAGCGCATGGTGTCGCTGAAAAACGCATCGCGGTCGGTCCCGCGTGAGTAATCGAGCACCCGCTCGCAAAAGCCCAGCATGTCCTCCACGTAGAGGCGTACATCGCGCTCAGATGGTGATGGCATCGCGCTCAACAAAAGGTCGCAGCCGCTCACGCAAGGCCTTGTCGGTCACCAGATCAACCGTGCGGCCCAACAGGTCTTCCAAGTAGAACTGCACGCCAAAAAAACGCGCCGAGTCGGCCGGGCCGTCAAAAGCCACCAGCACATCCACATCGCTGTCGGGCCCGGCCGTGCCCCGTGCAGTAGAGCCAAAAAGGGCCAGGCGTGTCACACCGTAGCGCTCTGCGAGCACAGGCTTGTGTTCGGTCAACGATGCAATGACTTGCGAGCGGTCCATGGCCTGAGCTTGTTTTGTGGGTGCGACGGGCCTGCAAGGCATGCCCGCGCCGGCAAGCACCGATCCATGATGCCACGCACCTGGGCACGCAGACGCACCCGTCAAACAATCTGGCAGACTGCCAAGGCCACTTCCTGGAGTCTCGAATGAACCGTTCCACTTTCCGCTGGTCCGCCCTGGCCATCGTCGCGGCGGCCGCCCTCAGCGCCTGCGGCAGCATGATGCCGGGCAAGACCGGCATGGGCTTTTTTCTCACCAGCACCGGCCCCGGTGATGGTGGCAACCTGGGCGGCCTGGCGGGCGCCGATGCGCAGTGCCAAAAACTGGCCACGGCGGCCGGTGCCGGCAGCCGCAAATGGCGCGCCTACTTGAGCGCCCAGCCGGTAGGCAGCCAGGCCGGCGTCAACGCGCGCGACCGGATCGGCAAAGGCCCGTGGCAAAACGCCAAGGGCGTGGTGGTGGCCACCGATGTGGACAACCTGCACAGCGGCGCCAACAACCTGAGCAAGGCCACCGCACTGAGCGAAACCGGTGCCGGCATCAACGGCCGGGGCGACACCCCCAACACCCACGATGTGCTGACCGGCTCACAGCCCAACGGCACGTACATCGCTGGCGACGCCAACTCCACCTGCGCCAACTGGACCCAGAACATCGGCGGCGCGGCGATGGTGGGCCACCACGACAAGATGGGCCTGGACGACAGCGTGCCGGCCAAATCCTGGAACTCATCGCACCAGTCGCGCGGCTGCAGCCCGGACCAGCTCAAGGCCAGTGGCGGCGCCGGGCTGTTTTATTGCTTTGCGGCGGATTGAGCCAGCGGCCAGCGCTGCGTCACGCGGCCAGGCATCGCTGTGGCCGGTGCATGCCTTCACCGGGCCGGCGATGGTTTGACCGGCTTCATACAGCCCGGGCCGCCCCGGCACTGGCCAGCGCATTGGCCACCACGCGCGCCAGCAGCGCCAGCAGCAGGGCTTGCTCGTCGGCAGCCAGCCCGGTGGTCAGCACGGCCGCAAAACGCTGGCGCTGACGGCCCATCACCCGCTGCGCGGCGCGGCCGCTGTCGGTCAGCGCCAGGCGCTGGCGGCGGCCGTCTTCGGGGTCGGCCTCGCGCGCCAGCAGGCCGCGGTCCAGCAGTTGCTGCAGCAGCCGGGCAATCTGCGCCTTGTCGCGCCCGCTGTGCGCCACCAGGTCGCTGGCGCTGCTGCCCGGGTGGCGTGCCACAAAGCCCAGCGCCCGCGCTTCCATCGGGCCGATGCCACCATCCTGCGCCCGCAAGGCCTGGTGCATGTGGGATTTGTACTGGTGCATCAGCGTTTGCACGGCATCCAGCACGTCGTGCGGTTCGGTGTGGGTGGGCTTCACGTCAGACTTTTGGCTGATTGGTTGACAACATCAACTTTAGCATCCAGAATAGATGACATTATCAACCACAAACCCAGAACACAAACGCACGATGACTTCCAACCTGAATCCCAACCCCGATGCCAGCGCGGCCGGCGTGCGCCGCGTGCGCCATGCGATGAAGCTGCGCCTGGTGCAGGTGCAGCGCGTCAGCGACATCAGCCCGCTGCTGCGCCGCATCACCTTTGGCGGCGGTGATCTGCACGACTTTGTCACCGGCTCGTTTGACGACCATGTCAAGCTGTTTTTCCCGCAGCCGGGCAGCACCGAGCCGGTGTTGCCATCCGGTCCTCCTGGTGAAAATCGCGGCAGCCAAACCGGTGACGGCCCGCGCCCGGTGGCGCGCGACTACACACCCCGCCGCCACGATGCGGCGGCCGGCGAGCTGGACATCGAGTTTTTGCTGCACGGCCACGGCCCGGCGGCAAGCTGGGCGGCGCAGGTGCAACCGGGCCAGAAACTGGGCCTGGGTGGGCCGCGCGGCTCGTTCATCCTGCCCGATGGCCTGCCCTGGCAGGTGCTGATCGGCGACGACGCGGCGCTGCCGGCGATCGCCCGCCGCCTGGCCGAGCTGCCGGCCGGCACACCGGTGCAGGTGCTGCTGGAAACCCAGGATGCCAGCACCCAGGTGGTGTTGCCAACCGCCGCCAATGCGCAGATCACCTGGTTGCACCGGCATGCTGCGGCCCCCGGCACTGCCGGCTTGCTGGCGGCGGCTGCGGCCAGCCTGGCGCGGCCGGTGGGGGATGGTTTTGTCTGGGCCGCCGCCGAGGCCACCGAGATCGCTGCCGTGCGCCAGGTGTTGGTCAGCCGCTGGGGCTTGGCCAACCACCAGATCCGGGCCGCCAGCTACTGGAAGCGTGGCGCTGTTTCGCACCACGCGGTGCTGTAGGGTTGATTGACGCCACTGCGGCGGCAGCCTCAGTCCGGCAGCACGATGCGCCCAGCTTCGATGCGGATGCGGTAACGTTCCACCGGCGCCATGCGGATCGGCGGCAGGTTGGCCAGCGCCAGTGCCGGTGCCTTGCCGGGCTCGCCACCGCGCGAGGTTGTGCGCACAAGCTGGTGCGGTGGCAGCGGCGCACCGTCGCGCAAGTGGTTCCACAACAGGTCCAGCGCCTGCTCTTCGTAATAGGCCAGCGGCAGGTAGTGCGCGTCCCAGGGCCCGGGCACGCCAAAGTGGCTGATGTTGGTGATCTCGATGTAGCGCAACTGGCTGGCCGCGCCGTCTTTCAGGCCGGCCAGCGCTGCGTACGGCCGGCCCGACACGGTGGCCGGCACGCGCGCGTCCTCACGCCCATGCAGCAGCAACACCGGCCGGCTGCCTTGCACGCCTGTGGCCCGGCCCTCGGCGATGCCGCGCTGCACCCGTTGTGCCTCGGCGCTGTTGCCGGTGATCAAGCCGCGCAGGCACAGCGCACCGTCCAGGTTGTAGTCTTGCCGGCCCGTGCTGGCCGAGATCGACACCATGTCGCGCGTTGGGCCACGCGGGTCGCGCTCGTTGACCAGGTCGATCGCACCGGCCGGTGCGCCGCCCGGCGCGGTGACAAAAATCGTCGCCAGCTCGGCGGCGCTGGCGGCGCGTGGTTTGCCATCGGCATCGGTGGCGGCAATCGTGTAGCCGCAGAGCTTGTCTTCCAGCCCGAAGCGGCCCTGGCTGTTGGCGTATTTGTTGGCGGTGGCACCGGGCGCCACCAGAAAGTGAAACGCCGTCTGGTCGTCGGACTCGGGCTCAAAGCCCATTGCATGCAGCTTGGCACGCGCCTCCTCGGCCTGGGCTGCCGTGCCCTCGGCCTGGAGCAGGCCTTTGTCCTTGAGTGAGGCGCAGCGGTTGGCGCCAAACGTGATTTCGCCGGTGCGCCAGGCGGTGGGCGTGGCCAGCACGGCGCAAGGCTGGTACAGGATGGTCTCGGTGAAGTAATCCACCAGCGACCGGCCACCACCGCGCCACTGCCGGCCGGCACGCTCGATCACGATCTGGTCGTTGGCCTCGGGCTGGATCTGCGGCTGCGCGGCCAGGATGCCCTTGATCCAGCCCTGGGCATCGGCCTCGCCAGCCAGCAGCGCGGCACCCCCGCCGTTGGAGTTGCCGGCAACGATCACCAGCGTATTGGTCTTGTCCAGCGGCTGGCCCTTGACCGTGAAGCGCTGGTTCAGCGCCAACATCGCAAACTCGATCGAGCGCAGCACATCCCGGCCCCAGGTGGCATCGCTGTTCTGGCGCGCATGGGCATGCTTGAACGCGACGCGGTGGGGATGGTCTTTCAAGAAGGCTTCGCGCACCGCATCGTCCATCGGTGCGGTGAAGTGCGAGGCCGCACCAGCAGCCTTGGCGTCGGCCCGCTCGCCGGTGATCAGGTTGACGCTGTTGGACGCCAGATCGTGCACGCCGTTGCCCTGGCCCTTGTCGGTGTAGACCACCGCGCAGTGGCGGCGCAGGCCCCAGACGCCCAGCCTGGGCACATCGGCATACAAGCGTGCCGAGCCGTTGGCGGGCACGGCCAGCAGGCAGGGTTTGTCGGCCGTGAAGCTGCGCGGGATCTGCAACAGCATCGCGGCGCTGAAGTGGCCCCTGCCGGTGGCGCTGGCTTCGGTGGAATAGGCCAGGATCTCTTCACCGGCGATGCGTGCATCGGCCACCGGGGCCTTGGTCTCGGGGTCGATGTTGATGCCAAACAAGCGGGTGGCGCCACCGGCCACGTCCTGGCGTGCAAACAGCGCAGCGCGACGCAGCTCGGCCACCGTGGGTTTTAGCGGATCGGCATAACCCGGCGCTGCGCCCTGGCCGATGAACGGGCCCAGGCCCAGGCCGGCTGTCAGCAAATCGTCGCTGATGCCGTCGAGTTGGCGCGCCGACACCACCGTCAGCCAGGCCGGCTTGTTGCTGCCAAGGTTGGCACAGCCGGCCAAGCTGGCCAGCAGCAGGCTGGTCAGCGCGGCTGTGCCGAGCAACGCGCGGGGTTGCTCCTTCCCCCTGACAGGGGGAAGGTTGGGATGGGGGTGCAGTCTGGCCGCGCGACCAAGCTTCGACCCCCACCCCAAACCAACCCCAGCCCGGGGGAGGGAGTCAGACTGCTTACTTGTCATGGTTTGTCTCCGTTTATTGCGCGTTATTCCGGCTCGATGCCGGCGGCCTTGATCACCTTGCCCCATTTGCGCGCTTCGTCGTGCTGAAACTTGGCCAGGCCGTCCGGCGTGGTGGTGAACGGCTCGCTGCCGCTGCTGTCCCAAAAGGTCTTCGCGGCAGCGCTTTTGGTGGCGGCCACCAGCAAGTCGTGCAAGCGCTGCAGCACCGGTGCGGGTGTGCCGGCCGGCAAATAGGCGGCAAACCAATAACCCATGTCGTAGCCGGGTACACCGGCCTCGGCGATGGTGGGCACGTCAGGCAACAAGGCCAGGCGCTTGGCGGTGGACACACCCAGCGCGCGCAGCTTGCCGCCCTTGATCTGCGGCACGCCGGTGGCGGTGTCGGTGATCATCAGGTTGATCTGGCCGCCCAGCAGATCGGTCACCGCCTGCGGGTTGCTTTTGTACGGCACATGCAGGATGTCGGTGCCGCTCATCTGCTGGAACAGCTCACCGGCCACCCGGCTGGACGAGCTGCCCGAGCCAAAGCTCAGCTTGCCCGGGGTTTTGCGCGCCTGGGCCAGCAGCTCGGCGACGTTTTTGTACGGCGCGCTGGCATTGACCACCAGCACCTGGCCGCCGGTGCCCAGCGCGGTGACCGGGGCAAAGTCTTTCACCGGGTCGTAGGGCAGCTTTTTGTACAAATGCTCGTTGGCGGCATGGGTGGTGTTGGTGGTGATCAGCACGGTGTAGCCATCGGCCGGCGCACGCGCCACCGCCTGCGCCGCCAACATGCCGCTGGCACCGGCCTTGTTGTCGATCACCACCGCTTGTTTGCTGTCGGCACCCACAGCTTGGCCCAAAGCCCGGGCCAACTGGTCGGTGGCGCTGCCGGCGGCAAACGGCACCACAAAGGTGATGGGTTTGGCGGGATAGGCCTGGGCGTAGGCGTTGCTGGCCAGCAGCGTGAGCGCGGCACAGGCCAGCAGGTGGCGTCGATGAATCATCATGCTTGGTCTCCGGTAAGTTCGTTGTCACCCTCGTTGTCACCCACCAGCAGTGGGGCCAGGTCGGTGGGAAGCTGGATGGGCAGGCTCAACAGCAGGTAGGCCAGCGATTTGCCGTGGCTGTCCAGGTTCAGCGCATCGTTGACGCCGCCGTCCAGCACGTCGTCCAGCACAAAGTTCATCGCTTGCAAGCCGGGCAGCAAATGGCGCTGCACCTGGCTGGGCGCGCGGTGGGCAAACAGCGCTTGCACACGCTCAACCGTCACCTGATCCACCAGCACTGGCCACAGCGCCGGGTGCCAGGCGATCACGCTGATGTTGCTGCGGTTGCCCTTGTCGCCGGTGCGGCCGTGGGCGGCGCGGTACAGCGGGAGGGTGATGTGTTGGTGATTCATGCAAAAAACTCAAAAGAGGCCGGCACCTGGGCCCTTGGCACCAGGCAGGACAAGGTGCCCAGCCGGGGCCGCAATGCCGTGCGCACCCCTCCACCACCGGCCGGGCCGCAGGTGTACAGCGCCGTCACCTCGCGGCCTAGACGGACTGCCTGGGCCTTGTCGGCATGGTTCATCGCGATGCGCAGCCGCACATCCTGGGCATGGCCCACTGGCATATTGGCCAGCCAGCGCCCGGCATCGTCGCCCAGCAGGCTGGCCACGCCGATCAAGTCCACCCGCAGCGGGCTTTGGCAGCCCGCCAGCCGCTGACGCAGGATGTCGGCGGCGAGCCGGGCGCGGGCTTCGGCGCGTGGCCCGGCGTAGGAGATTTCGCCCTCGGCCAGCCAGCCGTTTTCATGGCACAGGTTGACCTTCAACATGTCGGGCCGGGCATGGCCACGCACGCCGGTCAGCCGCACCCGGTCCGGGCCCAGGGTTTGCAATAACGCGCCACTCAAATCAGCCACCACATCGGGCGTCAGGTAGGCGGCCGGGTCGTGCACCTCGTACAGCAATTGCTCCTTGACGCTGTGCTCGTCGATGCGGCCACCGCTGCCAGCCGGCTTGGTGATCACGCAATGGCCATCGGCATCGATCTCGGCAATCGGGAAGCCGATGTGGGCCAGGCCCGGCACCTCCTTGAAGCCGGGGTCGGCGTAATACCCCCCGCTGACCTGGGCGCCGCATTCCAGCAGATGGCCGGCCATCGTGGCGCGGGCCAAGCGGTCCCAATCGTCATGCGCCCAGCCAAAGTGGGCCAGCGCCGGGCCCACGGTGAGCGACGGATCGGCCACCCGGCCGCAGACCACGATGTCGGCGCCGGCTTGCAGCGCGGCGGCAATGGCCTCGGCACCCAGGTAGGCGTTGGCGCTGACCTGGGCTTGCGCCGGGCTCAGGCCCATCGTCACCTGGGCCCGCCAGGCCGCGTGGTCCGGGCCGCTCAAGTCATCGCCCCGCACCACGGCGATGCGTGGTGGCCGGGCGCCCAGCTCGGCCGCCAGAGCGGCGATATGGCGCGCCGCACCCACCGGGTTGGCCGCACCAAAGTTGCTGACGATGCGGATGCCGTGCGCCAGGCAATCCAGCAGCACCGGGCGCAGCAAATCGTCCAGCAGCGGCTCGTAACCGGCATCGGGGTTGTCGCGCCGCGCAAGCTGGGCCAAGGCCAGCGTGCGCTCGGCCAGCGTCTCGAAGATCAGCACCGCCGGCCCACCGGCGGCGATCAGCGCTTGCACCACCGGCGCCGCCGCATCGGTGCGGTCGCCGGAAAACCCGGCCGCACAGCCCACCCGCAGAATTGATTGATCGCCCATGCCGCCATCCCTCGTCAGCGCCACCTGGCACTGCAGGCGGCGAGCGCGACTCTAGGCACAACAGGCTATTCTGTGAAATCGAAAATTGGGATCAATCCAGTTGCTTTTCAGATTAATCACGCAAATGAATGTCTCCTCCCGCCAGTTGCAGGCCTTTCTGAAGCTGGCCGAGCAATCGAGCTTCACCCGCGCCGCCATGCTGTGCCACTTGTCGCAGCCGGCCTTTAGCGCGCTGATCCGCAGCCTGGAAGACGGCCTGGGCCTGCGGCTGTTTGACCGCAGCACCCGCCATGTGGTGCTGACCACCGAGGGCCGGGACTTTGAAGTGTCGGCCCGGCGGGTGCTGGCCGAGCTGGACCGCGCGCTGGCCGGTGTGCGCGACCATGCGGCGCGGCGCCGCGGCCGGGTGGCGCTGGCGCTGTTGCCGTCGTTGGCGGCGGGCTGGCTGCCGGGGGTGCTGGCGGGCTTTGGGGCCGAGTTTCCGGGCGTGGAACTGGCGGTGATGGATGTGTTGTCAGAGGCCTGCATCGCACTGGTGCGCAGCGGCGAGGCCGATTTTGCGATTGCCGCCACCCGGGCCGAGACGCCCGAGCTGCGCGCCGACCTGTTCTGCACCGATGGTTTTCACCTGGTCTGCCCGGTGGGCCATGCCTTGCTGCAGCTTGAAACGCTGAGCCCGCAAGACCTGGCCAGCCACCCGTTTGTGCACTTGTCGCGCACCAGCAGCGTGCGGCAATACCTGGACGCCGCCACATTGCCGCTGCAGATGCAAACCCTGATGGAGGTGGACCAGCTCGCCACCGTGATGGGCATGGTGCGCGCCGGCCTGGGCATCAGCGTGGTGCCGGCGCTGGCGCTGTTCCACTTCAACCAACCCGGCCTGGTCACCCGGCCGCTGCCGTGGCCAGCGCTGCAGCGCCAGATCTACCTGGTGCAGCGGCGCGACCGCAGCCTGTCGCTGGCGGCGCAATCACTGCACGACTGGATGATGGCGCGGCTGCCGGGTGACACTGCCCAGCCAGCGCCTGCCCACAACCGCCGCCAACGAAAGCCGCCGCCATGAACGAAGAAGCTATCCCCGTGCTGGTGGGCTGCGGCCAAGTCACCCAGCGTGAGCCCGATCCCCGCGCCGCACTGGCGCCGCTGGACTTGATGGCCAGTGCCGCCCGGCTGGCGGCCGACGACAGCGCTGCCGGCGCCGCACTGCTGGCCGCCTTGGACACCGTGGCGGTGATCCGGCTGTTTGCCGACACCAGCCCGCGTTTTGCGTGTCCGTTTGGGCGCTATGCCAACCCGCCGCTCACCCTGGCCCGCAGCCTGGGCGCCAGCCAGGTGCGCCGCCACATCTACACCCACCCCGGCGGCAACATGCCGCAGTACTGCCTGAACCGCCTGGCCGAGGGCGTGACGCGCGGCGAGGTGGACGCTGCCTTGATCGTCGGCGCCGAGGCCCTGGCCACCCAGAAGGCGGCCCAGCGCGCCGGCATCGCGCTGCGCTGGCAGGACGACCCCGGCGGCGGCTTCGAGCCCTGGGGCGTGGCCACCCGCGGCTGGTCGGACGTGGAAGAGCGCCATGGCGCCCGCGCCGCGATCTATGCCTACCCGATGTTCGAGAACGCCATCCGCGGTGCGCTGGGCCGCAGCATCGCGCAACACCAGCAGGCCATGGGCGAGTTGCTGGCGCGCTTTGCCGCGGTGGCCGCCGCCAACCCGCTGGCCGACCGGCGCGCCGGCTACAGTGCGGCGCAGATCGCCACTGCCGGGCCGGGCAATGCCACCATCGCCTTCCCCTATACCCGGCTGATGAGCGCCAATGCCTACATCGACCAGGGCGCGGCGCTGATCCTCACCAGCGTGGCCACCGCGCGCCGGCTGGGCGTGCCGCAGGATAAGTGGGTCTACCTGCACGGCTGCGCCGATGCGCATGACCACTGGTTCATCAGCGACCGGCGCGACTACCACTCGTCGCCGGCCATGCAGGCTGTCTTTGCGCAGGCCTTGCAGATGGCCGGCGTGGGCCTGGCCGACATCGGCGCCTTCGACATCTACAGCTGCTTTGCGTCGGCGGTGGAGGTGGCCTGCCAGTCACTCGGCCTGGCGCAGGACGACCCGCGCGGCCTCACCGTCACCGGCGGCCTGCCCTACTTCGGCGGGCCGGGCAACAACTACGTCACCCATGCCATCG
>JANOBL010000477.1:0-1517 GCA_031411635.1 Betaproteobacteria bacterium | reverse complement strand
CTACATTGAATATTTTGTCGACGAGAGCTGGGTTGAGCACCTGCGCCGGCTGGAGCGTTTTACCGCCGCCGATGCCGGGTTGCGCGAAAAGCGCCTGGCCTTTCACCGTGGCGACGCGCCGCCCCAGGTGCGGCGTTTTGTGGCCGAAAGCCTGCAGACCGCCGGCCCCTGGCCGGGCCGGTGATGGCCGCTCAGGATGGGGGGAACAGGTCGGGCAGCGGCCTGAGCCGGTGTCCGGCGGCGAGCAGGCCATCGCGCACCGCGGCGGCGGTGGCCACCGCGTGGGCCGAGTCGCCGTGCACGCAGATGCTGTGAAAGCTGCAAGCCAGCAGCTTGCCGCTGAGCGTGACGATGCCACCGCGCGCCAGCATGCGCAGCACATGCGCCAGGCAGTCGGCGCTGTCGTGCAGCACCGCGCCGGGCAGGCTGCGTGGCACCAGGTTGCCTTCGTCGGTGTAGGCGCGGTCGGCAAACACCTCGTCGGCAACCCGCAGGCCGGCGGCGCGGCCGGCAGCAGCAAGCTGGGACAGTGCCGGTGCCATCAAAATCAGTTGTGGATCGATGGCCTTCACCGCGCGGCAAATGGTCGCGGCCATCGCCGCGTCCTCGCAGGCCATGTTGTTCATCGCGCCGTGTGGCTTGACATGGCTGACCCGCTGGCCCTGCGCCTGTGCAATGCCCATCAGCGCGCCAACCTGGTAGGTGACCACCGCCGCCAGTTCATGCGGCGATAACTGCATCTCGCGCCGGCCAAAGCCTTGCAGGTCCGGAAACGCTGGGTGTGCGCCCAGGCTGACGCCGGCCTCGCGCGCCAGCCGCACCGTGTCGGTCATCACCAGCGGATCACCGCCGTGAAAGCCGCAGGCCACGTTGGCCGAGCCGACGATGCGCAGCAGCGCAGCGTCGTCGCCCATGCGCCAGGCGCCGAAGCCCTCGCCGAGGTCGGCGTTGAGGTTGATGTCCATGCCGTATTCCTTTCACTTCTTCATCGCAAGCAAGACCACGCTGGGCGCCACGGACGCATGCAAGCCAACAAACGCCGTGGAGCCGGCTCCGCCGGGCCACTGGCGGCGCCCCCTGGGGGGAGGCGCCGAAGGCGCATCGGGGGGGTCAATCTCTGGCGTCGATCATGCCGCTGACGAGGTTGTTGGCATAGATCGCGGCCAGGTCGATGTCGCCGTCCAGGGTCAAGGCTTCTATCGTCGCCAGCAGCCGGCGCAGATCGGTCTCGTGCTCGCGGGCCAGGGTTTCGGCCTGCGCCACCGTGACTGCGGCAAAGCGGATCGCCGCACCCACTGGCGCCAACGCCAGGCGCGGCAGGTCGGCCGAGATCACCGTGGCGATCTTCGGGTAACCGCCTGCCGTCTGGCCGTCTACCAGCAGCACGATGGGCTGGCCGTTGCCGGGCACCTGGATCGAGCCCGGCACGGTGGCGTCCGAGACGATCTCGCTGCCCCTGTTGTTGTGCACCAGGGCCAGTCCCTGCAGCCGCATGCCCATGCGGTCGGCGTCGGCCG
>JANOBL010000476.1:0-6516 GCA_031411635.1 Betaproteobacteria bacterium | reverse complement strand
GGCATTGCGGTCACTGCCCACCTGGCGGCCACACGCTATGACGATCTGGCCAACAAATACTTTGCCACCCGCGGCCTGCTGCAAAACATCCACGACGACTGGCTGGTGGCCGACGACCACGACGCCCCGGCGCGGGTGGCCCAGTTTGTCGACGAGATCGAGCGTGCGATCTCCACCGAGACCGAGGCCTGGATGACCGACTGGAACAAGCCGCAGCCAAGCTGACCCCGCACCCCCGCGATGGGCTACCTGCCGCAGTTCAAGCACGATTTGTTCATCAGCTACCGGCGCGTCAGCAACGATGCACCGGACCGCTGGGTCGACAGCTTTTGCGAGGACATGCGCGGCCAGTTGCGCGAGCGGGTTGGCGAGGTGGCGATCTGGCGCGATACCAACGAGTTGCAGGCCGGCCAGGCCTGGCGGCCCGAGATCAGCGATGCGGTGGACTCGGCGGCGATCTTCATGGCGCTGATGGCGCGCACCTACTTTGACAGCGATGAGTGCCGCAAAGAGCTGGACCGCTTTCTGGGCCGGCTGAAAGCACCCGAGGGCACCGGTGGCCGCAAGCTGGTGCCCATCTTCAAACACCCGGCGCGTGACCCAGGCGCACTGCCGGCCGAGCTGCGCGAGATCGGCCACCACGAGTTTTTTGTGCAGGAGGCACGCGGCTGGCGCGAGCTGGACCGCAAGCGCGACGCCGATGATTATTGGGAGCGCATGAGCCGCATGGTGCAGGACCTGACCCAGGCCCTGGAAGACCTGCACGGCCAGCAAAAGCGGCTGACGCGTGGCAAGGTGTTCATCAACCGGGTGGCACCCGAGCTGCTGCAGGTGCGGGAGCGGCTGCGCAGCGATTTGCAACAGCGTGGTTTTTTGGTGCTGCCCGAGTTTGAGTACCTGTGGAACGCCGACGACCACCACCAGCGCATTGCGCAAGACCTGGCCGACGCGCTGCTGTGTGTGCACCTGGTGTCGGGCAATGCGTCGATCGAGCCACTGACACCCGAGCGTGACCGGGTGCAGCTAACGCTGGCGCAAGCCGAGATGGCGCGCCGGGGCCGGCCCGCGCCACTGGTGTGGATCCAGGCCTCGGACCAGATTGCCGCGCCGCAGCAAGGGCTGATCAACTACATCCGCAATGATTTGGCCGATGCCGGCGTGGAGTACCTGCAAGGCAGCCTGGAAGAGCTGAAAACCCAGGTGCTGGACTTGCTGCCGCAGCCGGCCCCCACAGCCCAGCAGGCCCCGGCCAAGCCGCGCAAGCTGGCGCTGTTGGTGGAAGCGCTGGACAGCGCCGACCTGGGGCCGCTGAAAACCTTGCTGGCCGGCAAGCTGGGGCTGGACGTGCGAACCATCGTGTTCCAGGGCGATGCGCCCGAGGACGAGGCGCGGCTGCGCAAGACGCTGGCGGCCTGCCCACAACTGATCGTGTTCTGGTCGCGCCAGCCCGAAGCCTGGGTCACCGATTTGTTCGACCTGGATGCGCTGGGCGGCCACCTGGGGCGGGACCGCTTGTGCGTCTACGCGGCCGGTGTTGCCTCGGTGCAGAAAACCACGTTCGAGAATGCCAGCGCCCGGGTGTTGCAGGCAGTGCTGAGCCCGAACGAGGCCGGCCTGCGCGATTTCATCAACGCCGCGGCGGTGGGCCCGGCATGAGCGCCTGACCACATGAGCGATACCCAGCGCCTGCTGGCCAACAACCCGTTCCCCGGGCTGCGTGCATTTGAGCCCAGCGAGGCCGACCGCTTTTTTGGCCGCCGCGAGCAGATCGCCGCGCTGGCGGCGCGGCTGGCCGGCGCGTCGCTGCTGGCGGTGTCGGGCGCATCGGGCTGCGGCAAATCATCGCTGGTGCGGGCCGGCTTGCTCAACGAGCTGGCACGCCGCCAGCGCGACGAAGCCGCACCCGCCTGGCTGCCAGCGGTGATGAAACCGGGCAGCCGCCCAATCGCCAACCTGGCATGGGCGCTGGCCGCCGCGCTGGCGCTGCACACGCCCTTACCCTTGTCCACCGATGGCCTGGACCCGGATGACGATGCGCTGGCGCTGCGTGCCGCGTCGCTGGTGGGCCAGCTTCGGCTGGGCGGCCTGGGCCTGGTGGAGGTGGTGCGGCGGGCGCGGCTGCCAACCGGTGCCCGGGTGCTGGTGGTGGTGGACCAGTTTGAGGAGGTGTTCCGCTTCCGGCGCACACACGATGGCTGGGGCGATGCAGACGAGGCCAATGCCTTTGTCAAACTGCTGCTGCAGGCGGCGGCCGATCCCGACGCATGCATCAGCGTGGTGCTGACCTTGCGCTCGGACACCTTGGGTGGCTGCGCCGATTTTCCCGGCCTGGCCGAGGCGGTGAGTGCCGGCAGCGTGCTGGTGCCACGTTTGTCGCGCCAGCAGCGCAAGCAGGCCATCGTCCAGCCCATCGCACTGCGTGGCCAGCAGATCGCGCCGCGCCTGGTGCAGCGCTTGCTCAACGATGTGAGCGACGATTTTGACGATTTGCCGGTGATGCAGCATGCACTGTCGCGCACCTGGCGGCACTGGGCCCAGACCACCGGTGGTGGCCGGGTGATCGACCTGGAGGATTACCTGGCGATTGGCGGTGCCGACGACGCGCTGGCCCGCCACGCCGAAGAGGCACTGGCCTCGCTGGGCCCATTGGCCGAGCCGGGCGGCGCGGTGGAGCGGGTATTCCGTGCGCTGACCGAGCGCCTGGCCGAAGGCACCGAGCTGCGCCGCCCGCTGCCGCTGCGCCAGCTCTGCGAGGTCTGCGCCGGCGACCGCGACAGCACCGCGGTGCTGCAAGTGGTGGAGCGCTTTCGCCGCGCCGACACCGCGTTTTTGCTGCCGGGTGCCGAGGTGGCACTGGACAGCAACCCGGTGATCGACATCTCGCACGAAAGCCTGATCCGCCAATGGCCCCAGCTTCGCCAATGGGTGGCCACCGAAAGCGAGGCCGCCGCCGAGCTGAAACGCCTGCTGGACGATGCCCACGCCCAGGCCGAGGCCGACGGCGAGCTGTGGCGCGGCCGCAACCTGGAGCGCGCGCGCGACTGGCAGCGCCGCACCCGGCCCAATGCCGATTGGGTGCAGTTGTGCAGCGGCGGCAGCGCGGCCGACGGCGCAGCCCGCTTGCAGGCGGTGCAAGCCTTTCTGGACCAAAGCAGCACGGCCGAGCAGCAAGAGCGGCGGCGTGCCGCGCGCACCCGCTGGGGCCTGCGTGCGCTGGTGGCGGTGGTGGTGCTGGGCGCGGTGGGCGCGGCGATCAACGGCTTGTCGCTGCAGCGTGCCGCGCGTGCGGGCGAGCTGGCGGCGCGCGCCATCCTGGAGCTGGCGCAAGACCCGGCACGCAGCGCACAGCTTGCGCTGCTGGCACTGGACCAAAACCCCGCCAACCACCGCGCCGAGTACGCGCTGCGCCAGGCCATGGCCACCTTGGAGGTGGCACGCGCCAGCCAGATCGTGGCGCTGGACGAGCCCATCACAGAGGCCCGCTACACACCGGATCAACAGCGCCTGGTGCTGGCCGGCGGCGCCACGGTGTGGCTGCTGGATGCCAAGACCCTGTTGACCCAAACGCGGCTCAAGGCCCCGGGCCAACAAGTGCACAAGGCCTGGGCGCTGGGCCAGGCCCTGGTGCTGGTCAGCACCGATGTGGGTGTTTTTGTGCTGTCCCACCAGGGCCAGGTGCTGGCCGATCTGTCCTGCAAGGTGGCAGACGCCCGCGCCGGGGCCACCGCCTACAGCGCCGCCAACGCCAGCCCGGGCAAGCCTGCGCAGCTTGCCGTGGGCTGCAGCAACGGTGAGCTGACCCGCTGGACGCTGGCCGACAACGGCAGCGCCAGCGCCCAGGCACTGGCCCCGGCCGGCCTGGACCTGGCCGCCATCACCGCGCTGGGCTTTTCGGCCGATGGCCAGTGGCTGGCCTCGGGTGATGCCGACGGCAAGGCCCTGGTGTGGCTGCGCGACCGGGCCGGCGGGCCGTGGATAGGCACGCTCAAACCAGGTGGCTCGCCGATCCAGCATGGCGCGGCAATCCGCGACATCAGCTTCAGCCGCACCGAGCCATCGCTGCTGGCCAGCGCGTCGGACGACCGCAGCGCCCGGGTTTGGACGCTGGACTTGCTGGGCCGCCAACTGGTGGTGGCCCGCGATGCCGAAATCCGGCTCAAGCACGAGCGCAGCGTCAAGCTGGCGCGCTTTGTCGATGCCCGAGCCAACGCCGACGACGTGGGCCCATTGATGACGGTGTCGGACAAGCGCGTGAACATCTGGTCCGACGAAAACACCAAGGACGAGCGGCTGCACGACGACTGGGTGACCGAGGCCACCGTGTCCGATGACGGCGAGTACCTGGTCTCGGCCAGCCTGGACGGCACCGCGCGGGTGTGGTCGTCGCGCAGCACGGTGCCGGTGGCGGTGCTGCGCGGCCACCGCAACGAGGTGACGCATGCGCTGTTTGGCCCGGCCGGCCAGATCGTCACCACCAGCCGCGACCGCACCGTGCGGCTGTGGCAATTGCAGGCGCCACGCTTGCTGGTGGCCGGCAAACCCTGGCAGTACAGCGCGGCGTTTGACGGCCAGGGTGGGCGCGCAGTGCTGTGCGGCGAGAAGGACAGCACCCGGATCAACTGCCGCGTGCTGCCGATGAAACCCCCGTTGCCAGCGGCCGGCGGCACCGACCGCAAGCAGGGCGACGGTGAGGCGCTGGCCGAGATCAAGCGCGCCGAGACGGTGCAGGGGGTCAGCATTTCGTCCGACGGCACGCTGGTGCTGGCCCAGCGCATCACCGACGACCTGCAAAAAGCCCAGCAGCCGGTGCTGTGGCGGCTGGCCGACCGCAGCGAAATCAAAGTGGCCTGGCTGGCCGGGTTGCGGCAGGCGGTGTTCAACCCAGGCCGGCCGGAGTTGCTGACGGTGGGGGCGCAAGGCGATCTGGCGGTGTGGCCGCAATCGGCGCTGGGCTTGGTGGATCCGGGCCAGCCGTTGCTGCACCTGCCGCCCCAGGGGCAAGCGCAGCCGCAGACCGGCAGCGCCGCGCTCAGCCCCGATGGCCGTTGGATAGCAATGCTACGAGGCGCTGCCGCACTGCTGTGGGACCGCCAGGCCCCCACCGCCCCACCTCGGCTGTTAGTGGGCCACAGCGGCGACCTGCGGGCGCTGGCCTTCAGCCCGGATGGCAGCGCCTTGGTCACCGCCAGCGCCGACCGCACGGCCCGCGTGTGGCTGCTCAAAGGCCTGGCGCCGGGCGCAGCACCGCGCTCGGTCGAGCTGAAAGGCGGCCACAGCGCCGCCTTGACCTCGGCCAGCTTCAGCCCGGACGGCGCCTGGGTGGTCACCGCCAGCGCCGACAACAGCGTGCGGGTCTGGGACGCCGCACAAGGCCTGGAGCGCGCCGCGCTGTACCGCCATGCCGGCGCGGTGAACCAGGCGCTGTTCGATGCCAGCGGCGAGCTGATCCTGTCGGTCAGCGATGACGGCACTGCCGTGCTGGGCCGCTGCGATGCCTGCCGTCTGCCATTGCCTGCGCTGCGCCAACAGGCCAGCGACAGTGTGAAGCTGGCGCCGGGTGAGTTGGCGGCACTGGGCAACTAGCCCGAGCGGTTTCCCGGCGATTTCATGTTTCAGTTGAGCGCTGCCGAGAAGGCCGAGGAGGCCGCAAATTGCGACCACCTCGGCAAATTGAAATTCTCCAAGGTGCTGCCCCATGCCTTCACCAAGCACGGCGCCATCCAGGCTGCCAACGTGCTGGCGTCACCCCAGGCGGTGGAGATGGGCATTTTTGTCGTGCGTGCCATCGTGCGCATGCGCGAACTGACCGCCGTGCATGCCGACTTGGCCAAGCGGCTGGATGAGTTGGCGCAAAAGACCGAAGGGCTGGAGCTCAGTCACGACACTTTCAGCCGCAATGCGCGGGCCCAGTTCAAACAGCTCATCGAGGCCGTCAATCAACTCATGGCGCCAGCCGATCCACCCAAGCGGCCCATCGGGTTCATCACGCCGGATGACAAGGGCAAGAAGACCTCGGGAGCAGGCGGCAAGACTGACACCCGGTAACGGTGGCCTGGTCAGACAAACCCGAACATCACCCCCGCCACCTTGCGCATCTGGATCTCCTCCGCGCCCTCGGTGATGCGGTAGCGCCGGTGGTGGCGGTAGATGTGCTCAAACGGTTTGTGGCGCGAATAACCCAGCCCGCCGTGCACCTGCATCGCCTGGTCGGCGGCCTCGCAGCACAGCCGGTTGGCCCAGTAGTTGCACATCGACACCTTGTGCGACAGGCGCCGCTCAATCTCCGGCTTGGGCATCTGGTCCATCAACCAGGCCGTCTGGCGGATCAGCAATCGCAGCATCTCCACCTGGGTGGCCAGCTCCACCAGCGGAAACTGGATGCCCTGGTTGCGTGCCAGCGGCTGGCCAAAGGGCTTGCGCTCTTTGGCGTAGGCCACGCTTTGCTGCACGCAGTAATCGGCCGCGCCCAGGCTGCTGGCGGCCTGGCGGATGCGGTTTTCGTGCACAAAGTGCTGG
>JANOBL010000475.1:0-1547 GCA_031411635.1 Betaproteobacteria bacterium | reverse complement strand
CACCCCCGCTACCACCGCGTAATAGGCCCAGTGCGCAGCCGGCAAGTGGCTGGCATGAACCGCCTCGATGATCGAATCCTTGGAGTAGAAACCCGCAAAGAATGGCGTACCGATCAGCGCCAGGCTACCCAGCAGCGAGGTGATCCAGGTGATGGGCATGTATTTGCGCAGGCCGCCCATGTTGCGGATGTCCTGGTCATGGTGCATGCCGATGATCACCGAGCCGGCACCCAGAAACAGCAGCGCCTTGAAAAACGCATGCGTCATCAAATGGAATACCGCCACCGAGTAGGCCGATGCGCCCAGCGCCACCGTCATATAGCCAAGCTGGCTGAGCGTGGAATACGCCACCACACGCTTGATGTCGTTCTGGATGATGCCCAGAAAGCCCATGAACAGCGCGGTGATGGCGCCGATGACCAGGATGAAGTTCAGCGCGGTGTCCGACAGCTCAAACAGCGGCGACATGCGCGCCACCATGAAGATGCCGGCCGTCACCATCGTCGCGGCATGGATCAGCGCCGAGATCGGGGTTGGGCCTTCCATCGAATCGGGCAGCCAGACATGCAGCGGAAACTGCGCGCTCTTGCCCATCGCCCCGATGAACAAACAGATGCAGGTGACGGTGATCAGCATCCATTCACCACCCCACAAGGGCATCGGGAATGTCAGCTTGGCCAGTTCTTCGGCCTTGGCAAACGCCTCGGCATACGACAGCGTGCCACCGTAGGCCACGATCAGGCCGATGCCCAGGATGAAGCCGAAATCGCCGACGCGATTAACCAGAAACGCCTTCATGTTGGCAAAGATCGCCGTCGGCTTGGTGTACCAAAAGCCGATCAGCAAATAGCTGACCAGGCCCACCGCCTCCCAGCCAAAAAACAATTGCAGAAAGTTGTTGCTCATCACCAGCATCAACATGCTGAAGGTGAACAGCGAGATGTACGAGAAAAAGCGCTGGTAGCCCGGGTCTTCGGCCATATAGCCGATGGTGTAGACATGCACCATCAACGACACGAAGGTGACGACGACCATCATCATCGCGGTCAAGCCGTCGATGAGAAAGCCAATCTCCATCTTCAGGCTGCCGAGGTTCATCCACTCGTAGATCGTGCCGTTGAAGCGTGCGCCAGCCTGCACGTCGTTCAGCACCATCAGCGAGATGACAAACGACACCAGCACACCGAGGATGGTGACGCTGTGCGCACCGGCCCGGCCTATGGCCTTGCCAAAAAAGCCGGCGATCACCGCGCCGGCCAGCGGCGCCAGCGGCACGGCCAGCAGCAGGTTCTGGGAGAGTTGTGCAGCCATGTTCTTGTGCTGTTTTCTGGCTTCAGCCTTTTAAGGTGTCGAGTTCGTCCACGCTGATCGTGGCGCGGTTGCGGAACAACACCACCAGGATCGCCAGGCCGATGGCCGACTCGGCCGCCGCCACCGTGAGGATGAAAAACACAAACACCTGGCCGGCCATGTCGCCCAGGTAATGCGAGAAGGCGACGAAGTTCAGATTCACCGCCAGCAGCATCAGCTCGATGGCCATCAGCAGC
>JANOBL010000474.1:0-2337 GCA_031411635.1 Betaproteobacteria bacterium | reverse complement strand
GCTCAAGCCCGCCGTTGCCGCTGATCGCCTGGTTGAACAACACGTTGTCGGACCGGGCCGATTGCAGCAGCCCGTCGACGATGAAGTTGCTGCTGGCCAGCGATCCGCTGGTGGCGCCGTCGCCCACGGTCAAAGTACCGGCCGCCACCCGGGTGCTGCCGCTGTAGGTGTTGGCACCGGTCAGCGTGAAGGTGGAGGCCGCGCGTTGTTTGACCAGGCCGCCAGTACCGCTGATCACACCCGAGAAGGTGGTGGACCCGCCCGATCCGGTGGCCAGCGTGGCGGCGCCCAAACCCACCGCGCCCGCGCCGGCCAGGTTGCCAAAGGTTTCGTCACCACCGAGCGCCAGGCTGGCGCCGGCGGCCACCACCACCGCCGGTGCAGCGCTGCTGCGGTTGGCGCTGCCCAATGTCAGCGTGCCGCCCTCCACCGCCAGGGTCTGCACCGCAGCGCTGCCGTTCAAAACACTGCTGCCGGTGCTGGTCAGCGCACCGGCGCCCAGGTTGGCGTTGGCGGTGCCGCCGTCCAGCGCATAAGTCGCGGCGGTCAAGACACCGCTGCCGTCCAAGGCGCCCCGCAACACCAGGCTGGTGATGCTGTCGTTGCCGTTCATCGTCAGCGCGGCGCCGTTGGCCACGGTGACTGTGGCCGCATCGTCCAGCCGGTTGGCGGCTGCCAAAGTCAAGCGGCCGCTGTTGACCAGCACCGTGCCAGCGGCCGAGCTGCCGGCCAGGCTGCTGTTGCCGGTGCTGCTCAAGCTGCCGGCGCCCAGGTTGGCATTGGCGCTGCCGCCGTCCAGCGCATAAGTTGCGGCGGTGAGCGTGCCGCTGCCGGCCAGCGTGCCTTGCAGCAGCAGGCTGGCCACGCTGTCATCACCCCCCAAAGCCAGCGTGGCGCCGCTGGCCACGGTCACCGGTGTGGCATCGGCCAGCCGGTTGGCGCCGGTCAAGGCCAGGCTGCCGGCCAGCACCGTGGTGGCGCCGGTGTAGCTGTTGGCACCACTCAATGTGAAGCTGCTGCTGCCCTGCTTGCTTAAACCACCGCTGCCGCTGATCACACCGCCAAAGGTGGATGAACCACCGCTGCCGGTGCCCAGCGTGGCCGTGCCCAGCGCCAGCGTGCCGCTGCCGGCCAGGCTGCCAAAGGTCTCGTTGCCACCCAGCGCCAGCGTGGCACCGGTTTCCACCGTGATTGCTGGTGCGGCGCTGAGCCGGTTGGCCGAGCCCAGGCTCAGCGTGCCGCTTGTGATGCCCAGGCTGTCCAGCGCCACCGCGCCCCGGATCACGCTGCTGCCGGACGACAACAACGCCCCCCGGCCCAGCCCGGCCTCCACCGTGCCGTTGTCCAGCGTGATGTTGGCGGCGGTCAGCGTGCCCGGGCCGTCCAGCGTGCCGGCAAGCTGCAGGCTGCGCACGGTGTCGGCGGCGGCCAGCGTCAGCCGGGCGCCGGCCGCCACGCTCACCGCGGTGGCATCGGCCAGCCGGTCAGCCGCTGCCAGCAGCAGGCTGCCGGCCTCCACCGTGGTGTCGCCGGCATAGGTGTTGGCCCCGGCCAGCGTGAAGCTGCTGTCGCCTTGTTTGCGCAGGCCGCCGTTGCCGGTGATCAGCCCGTCAAAGCTGGACGAACCACCCGCGCCGGTGGCCAGGGTGGCGGCGCCCAGCGCCAGCGTGCCGGCACCGGCCAGCGTGCCAAAACGCTCGTTGCCACCCAGCGCCAACGTGGCGCCGTTGGCCACCGTCACTGCGGGAAGCGCGCTCAACCGGTCGGCGGCGCCCAAGGTCAGCGTGCCGCTTTGCACCAGCACGCTGCTGGCGGCGGCCTGGCCGGTCAGCGCGCTGGCGCCGCTGCTGGTCAGCGCGCCGCTGCCAAGCTGGGCCAGCGCGGTGCCGCCGGTCAATGCATAGCTTGCGGCTGTGAGCGTGCCGGTGCCCGCCAGCGTGCCAGCCAAGCTGAGGCTGCCCACGGTGTCGTTGCCGGTCATCGTCAATGTGGCTGGCGCCGCCACCGTGACCACCGCGTTGTCGGCCAACAGGTTGCCGGCACCCAGCACCAGGTTGCCGGCGCTGACCGTGATGGTGTCCACCACCGCCGCGCCATTGACCGTGCTGTTGCCCGACGAGGACAACACCGGCGTGCCCAGCGCCACATCGATGCGGCCGCCGTCCAGCGCCAGGCTGCCTGCTGTCAGCGTGCCGCTGCCATTCAGCGTGCCGGCCAGTGCCAGGCTGGCCAGCGTCTGGTCGCCCGCCAGCGTCAGCGTGGCGCCAGCCGCCACGTCGGCCGAGCCGGCTGCGGCCAAGCGGCCCACGCCGGCACGCTGTCCCTGGCCGGCGTGGG
>JANOBL010000473.1:0-2909 GCA_031411635.1 Betaproteobacteria bacterium | reverse complement strand
CGCGCGCCGCCGAGGCCGCGCTGCAGCGCATCAGCGCCCGGCCCAAGCTGATCACCCCGGCGGCGGTCGATGCACTCGAGCGTGGCAGCTTTGCGTTGCTTGATTTCATCGAGCGCCGGCTCGCTGCCAAGCCGGTGTCGGCGCTGGCGCTGTTCCCGCAGTACCAGGCGCTGCAGCAGTTGGCCGGCGCGGTGCGGGTGCACCCGGCTGACCTGTGGCACATGCCCTGGGCCTGGCGCGACATTGCGCAAGACAACGCCTGGCCAGCGCGCCTGCCCGACGCCGACACCATCACACTGATCGAGTCCGACCTGCTGGCGCTGATGCGCGGTGCGCCGCCCCGCCAGGCGGCGCGCCTGGGCGATTTGTTTGCCGGCCCGGGCCCCGGTGCACAGGCCGGCACGCTGGCCCGGGCAGAGTCCGCAGACCAGGCCCCCACCGGCCGCCTGGCCACGCTGTGGCTGCTGGCCGCGGCCTGCTTCGAGGCCCAGGCCGACGGCCTGCTGCCGGGCGACGCGCACAGCAAACGCCTGGGCTCGCGGCTGCTGGCGCAATTGCGCGCGGGTGCGCTGGCCGAGCCGTCCGAGCGCCTGGCGCATGACCTGCTGTTCTTCTGCAGCCAGGCGGCCAGCAGCGCCGGCCACCCCAGCGGCCCAAGGCTGTTGGCGGTGCAGCAGGCCTATGGCCTGCACCCCGACCAGCGGGTGGACTATGCCCAGACCCAGCTCGGCCGCTTCGACCCCGCCTGGGTGGCGCAGGCGCGCAAGCGGGTGGCCTCGGCCAAGGAAGTGTGGTCGGCGGTGGCCGGTGGCGATGCGGCCCGGCTGGCCGGCCTGTCCGAGCAGTTTGCGCTGGTCAGCGATTCACTGACCCGGCTCTACCCCGACGGTGGCTTGCTGGGCCGGGCGCTGCAAGTGGCGGTGGCCCACACCACCGCGCTGAACACCGAGCCCCCGGCCGACCTGGCGATGGAGGTGGCGACCGCGCTGCTGTACCTCGAGGCCTCGCTCGACGATGGCGACTTCGACAACCCCGACGGCAGCCAGCGCGTGCACCGCCTGGCCCAGCGCATCGACGCGGTGCGCCAGGCGCGCGACCCCGGCACGCTGGAAATCTGGATGGAGGAGTTGTACCGCCGCGTCTCCGACCGCCAGACCATGGGCAGCGTGGTGCAAGAGCTGCGCTCGTCGTTGTCCGAGGTGGAAAAAAACATCGACCAGTACTTCCGCAACCCGACCCAGCGCGAGGTGCTGATCCCGGTGCCGGGCCAGCTCTCGGCGATGCGTGGTGTGCTGTCGGTGCTGGGGCTGGACCAGGCCTCGCAGGCGGTGGTGCGCATGCGCGACGATGTCGATGCACTGGCCAGCACCGAGGTCAACCCGCAGCATGCGATCGAAACCGGCACCTTTGACCGGCTGGCCGACAACCTGGGCGCTTTGAGCTTCTTGATCGACATGGTCAGCGTGCAGCCGCAGATGGCCAAGTCGCTGTTCCGCTTTGATGCCGAGGCCGGCAGCTTGTCGGCGGTGATGGCGCGTGAAGACCGGCCCACCGGCTTTGACGAGCTGGAAACCGCCGTCACGCCCGAGCCTGGTGCCCAGCCCAACACCGATGCGCTGGCGGTGACGCTGGAGTTTGACCGCATCGTCAAAAAAGCACGTGCCACGCAGCGGGCGCTGCCGGGTGCTGGCCCGGGTGCAGGCCCGGGTGCAGGCCCCGGCGCGGCGCCGCCGCGTGCGGTGCCATTTGATCCCCCGCTGGGCAAGCATGGCCTGCCGATGCTGGACCTGGACGACAGCACCGGGTCACCGCCCGACGCGCTGACAGCACCCAAAGAATCCGGCTGGGCGCCGGTGGACGACAGCGAGCGCACGTTGCGGCTGCCGATGCCGCTGGGGTCTTCCACCGGCTCGGCGAACGGCCCGGACACCGTCATCAGTGGCCTCGAAGACGATCCGGAAATGCGCGAGGTGTTTCTCGACGAAGCACGCGAGGTGCTGGAAGGCGCCCGCACCGCGCTGGCCGAGTTGCAGGCCCGGCACGATGACAAAGCCGCGCAAACCACGGTGCGGCGGGCTTTCCACACGCTGAAGGGCAGCGCCCGGATGGTGGGCCTGGCTGATTTTGGCGAGGCCGCCTGGGCCTGCGAGCAGCTCTACAACGCCCGCCTGGCCGAGCCCGGCAGCAGTGCCGACCACGAGCTGCGCGAGTTCAGCCTGGAGGCCTGCGCCTACTTTGAGCAGTGGGTGCAGGCGCTGGAGGCCGGTGATGCACGCGCCTTCCAACCCACCCACCTGGTGCAGCCGGCCGATGCACTGCGCACCGGCCAGCCTTCCGCACCGGTGGCCGATGGTTTGCGCACGCTGGCGTTGCCGACGCTGCCGGCGCAGGGCTTGGTGGACCGGGTGCCCGATTTGCCGTCGGCAGCCGATCTGGACCTGCTGCCACTGTTGCCTGAGCCGGCCGGGCTTGCCGCTGCCGTGCACGAGCCGGCGCTGCCCGAGCTGGACCTGACAGCGCTGGAAGACGAGGCCTTGGCGCAAGCCCACGCGCCCACGCCGGTGCGGGCCGCGCCCGATCAGCCGGCTTTGCCGCAGCCCGAGGTGCTCGAACTCGATCTGTCGTTCGAGCCCGAAACAAGCGCCACAACAGCCGCCACAAACGCCTCCGACACCGTCACCCGGCTGCCCGAAGCGCTGGATGCCGACATCGTGCTGGAGTTTGGCAGCGAGCCCACGCTGGACCTGCTGCTGGACGAGTTGACCCCCGTGCCACCGGCCCAGCCGCCCAGCCTGCCCGAGCCCACCCAGGTGCTGCAGGGCCCGCCGCAAAGCCCGGCCGACGTGCTGGCCGCTGGACCGCACAGCGTGACCATGTTGCCGGATGAGCCAACCACCGTGCAATCCGGG
>JANOBL010000472.1:0-5230 GCA_031411635.1 Betaproteobacteria bacterium | reverse complement strand
GCAGCAGGCCGAGGCCGGCGCGGTGGTGGGCTACAAGCGCCGCTTGATCGATTACCTGGAGCGCTTCATCGGCGATCTGGTGCGCCGCTCCGACACCATCGCCAGCTTGATCGTGGGGCTGGCGCCGCAGATAACCGGCCTGCTGCGCCTGGTGGCCGAGCGCGAGGCGCGCGACGCCGCGCCCGGCGATGTGTCCAGCGATATGTCCGGCGATAAACCCGAGCAACCCGACGCGCTGCAACGCCAGCAAGCGGTCTGGCACGAGCGCTGGACCGGGCTGCGGGGCTGGTTTCTGATCACCGGCAACACGCCGCCCCAGGCCGAGTTGCTGCGGGCGCGGGCACGCTCGGCGATCCCACAGTTGCTGGGCGCGATTGCCGCGATCAACGAGCGGCGCAGCGGCCGCAGTGATCGCTCGGCCGATTTTCGCCGGCTGGCCGGCTGGTTTGCCGATTGTGCCGATGACGACCAGGCACACCGGCTGGCACGGGCCGCGTTTGCACTGCACCCGGTGCGGCACTTGTCGGCCGGCAACCCCTCAGACACCGAGGCCAGCGCCGCACTGCCGGCCAGCACCCGCTGGGCCGATGCACCGCCGCTGGCCATCCACCCCCGGCTGCGCGAATACGGCGAGGCCACCTTGCGCGGGCCACCGCCGAAGGTGCGCGACCGGGCCGAGGCGCGGGCGTTTCTGGCGCGCCAGTTTGCCGAAGAATCCCGCCAGGCCGAGGCCGCCCGCGCGTTGCTGGCCACCGGGCAACCGATGCGCTTGTCCGAGCTGGGCAGCCTTGATGCACCCGCGTTCCAGCTCTTGTTGTCGCTGCTGGGCCAAGCGCTGGCCGAGCAGGCCGGGCCCGATGCCAGCGTGGACAAACCCAGCGGCGACGGCCTGCTGCAACTGCGTTTGTTACCGCTGTCGGCCAACAGCCGCGCCCGCATCCGCAGCCCACAGGGTGTGTTTGAGGGGCGGGATCACCTGATCACCGTGACACCGGCGGCCACCAGCCCATGAGCACCAAAACCGACCGGCCGGCACCCAGCCCTGGCGCCCAAGCCACCAGGACCAGCGCGCCCAGCCTGGGCCAGCACCAGCAACGCCACCAGCGCGACGAGTTTCGAAGCGCGCTGCGTGCGTTGTTGATGACCCCGCTGATGGCGCCCAGCGACGATGATTTCCCCGCCGTGCGGCGCCAGGCCGAGCGGCTGCGGGAATGGTTTGCCCGCGAGACCGGCTGGCCGCTGCAAGTGGCGCGTGACGGCGCCCGGCTTTACAAACGCCCGGCCGATGCGGCCCAGATGATGGATGCCAGCCGCGGCCTGCCCGGCTACGACCAGCGCCGCTACGTGCTGCTGTGCCTGGCCTGCGCAGTGCTGGAGCGCGCCGATGCGCAGATCACGCTGCGGGTGCTGGGCGAGCGCTTGCTGCTGCTGGCCGCCGAGCCCACGCTGGCCGCCAGTGGTTTTGTATTTGCACTGGCCGCCCAGCACGAGCGGCGTGAGCTGGTGGCCGTCTGCCGCAGCTTGTTGAGCCTGGGCGTGCTGCAGCGGGTGGCCGGTGATGAAGACGGCTTTGTCGCCGCCGGCACCGATCAAGCCGATGCGCTGTACGACGTGCAGCGCCGTGCGCTGGCCGGCATGCTGGCGGCGGTGCGCGGCCCGTCCACCTGGCCCGTCGAGTCAGCCCCGGCCGGTTTGGAAGACCGGCTGCAAGCCCTGGCCAGCGAGCATGTGGCCGACAGTGACGAAGCCCGCCGCACCGCCCTGCGGCATCGCCTGGCGCGTCGGCTGCTGGACGACCCGGTGGTGTATGCCAGCACGCTGGACGGCCCGACCCTGGCCTATTTTTCAAACCAGCGCGGCCCACTGGCCAGCCGGCTGTGCGAGGCCACCGGCCTGCTGCCCGAGCAGCGCGCCGAGGGCCTGGCGCTGGTGGATGAAGCCGGTGGCTTGAGCGATGTGGCCTTGCCCGCCGAAGGCACCGACGGCCATGTGGCGCTGCTGGTGGCGCAGGCGCTGGCCAAACCGCAGCACAGCCCAGGCCAGATGCTGCGTGAGCAAGACATCGCCAACCTGCTGCGCGAGGCCCGCGAGACCCAGGGCCGCTACTGGCGCAAATCGGCGCGTGAGCCCGGCAGCGAGCGTGAGCTGGCCACGCTGGCGATCACCCGGTTGCTGCAACTGCAATTGCTGGCCCGGGACGGTGACGGCCTGCGTGCACTGCCGGCGATCGCCCGTTTTGCGTCAGCCTTGGCCGACACGGCGGTGCCGGTGGCCGCACCCCTCAGCGGCAGCAGCGGCTCGCTGTTTGACCTTGCGTGATTGAAGAAAACTCCCGCACCGACATCCGCAGCGGCCCCACGCTGCCATTGCCCACCCGCCAGCGCTGGATGCCGCTGCGGCTGGGCCTGGTGGAGCTGTACCACTACGACAGCGAGGAGTTCTGGTTTCGCGACGGCCATTTGCTGCTGCGCGGCAACAACGGCACCGGCAAATCCAAGGTGCTGTCGCTGACCTTGCCGTTTTTGCTGGACGCGCGGCTGCTGCCGTCGCGCATCGAGCCCGATGGCGACGCTGCCAAGCGCATGGCCTGGAACCTGCTGATGGGCGCCTACGACCGGCGCATCGGTTATGCCTGGATCGAGTTTGGCCGCCTGGCCGACGATGGCACGCCCTTGTACCTGAGCCTGGGCGCCGGGCTGTCGGCCAGCGCTGCCCGCACGCCGGTGGACGCCTGGTTTTTTGTGCTGGAAGCGCATGGCGGCCAACCCGCCCCCCGCATCAACCAGGATCTGTGGCTGACCAGCCCACAGCGTGTGGTGCTGGGCAAGGAGCGGCTGCGCGAGGCCATCGCCGGCAACGGCCAGGTGTTTGACACGGCCGGCGCCTACCGCCGTGCGGTGGACGAGCGGCTGTTCCAGCTCGGCAACCGGCGCTACGACGCGCTGATGGACACGCTGATCCAGTTGCGTGCGCCGCAGTTGTCCAAAAAGCCCGACGAGCGGGCGCTGTCCCACGCGCTGACCGAGGCCTTGCCGCCGCTGGCCGCCGAGCTGCTGGGCGATGTGGCCGAGGCACTGGGCCAACTGGAAGAAGACCGCCGCCAGCTTGAGGACTACCAGGCGCTGGCCAAGGCGATCAACCGTTTCGACCAGCGCTACCGGGTGTATGCCGGCGCCCAAAGCCGGCGCCAGGCGCGGGCACTGCGCCAGGCGCAGACCGAGTTTGACAACGCCAGCCGCGCCCGCAGCGATGCGTTGCTACGCCAACAAAACGCCGAAGACCAGGAGGCCACCGCCCGCAGCACGCTGGACGCCGCCGACCTGGCCCTGGTGCACCAGCGCGCCCGGGTGGACACCTTGCTGGCCGACCCGGCGATGCAGGATGCCAACCGGCTGGAGAGTGCGGCGCGCGACGCCGCCGCGCGCACCCAGGCCTTGCACAACGCCCAGGCCATGTTGGCCGAGACTGATCGGCGCTTGCAGCGCGCTAGCCGGGACACGCGGCAAAGCGAGCAGCAAGTGGCCGCCATCGGCCAACAACTGGCCACGGCGCGCCGGCAACTGGCGCATGCCGCTCAGGCGGCCGGCCTGGCTGCCCGGCTGGCCGACGAGGCGCTGGCCGCGCTGCCGGCCGCAGACCTGGTGGCGCTGGCGCCGGGCGACTTCGACCGCCGCCCCGCCGCGTTGCGCGCGCTGCTGGTGGAGCGGCGCGCCCAGATCACGCTGCTGCGCCAGCGCCATGCATCGGTGGCAAACGCCCAGGCCTTGTTGCAGCAGCGCCGCGAAGCACGCGACGAAGCGCTGGAAGCAGCCCAAGCCGCAGCCGGCCGGCGTGAGCAAGCCGATGCCGGCATCACCCACATCGGCCAGGCACTGCAGCAGGCCTGGCAGCAACACCTGGCCAGCCTGGTCCAGCTCCGGCTGGCGCCCGATGCGGCGTTGGCTGCAGAGGCCGCCCTGACCGACTGGGTGCTGACACTGCAAGGCGACAACCCCGCTCAGTGGGCGCTGCAACAAGCGCAGCAGCAAACCAGCCTGCAGCACGCAGCCCGCCAGGTGGCGCTGGACGGCCAGCAGCAGGTTTTGACGGCCGAAAAACAAGGCTTGCTGGACGAGCAAACCGGCCTGATCGCCGGGGTGGATGCACCGCCGCCCGCGCCGCCCACCCGGGCCACCGATGCCCGCCCGGCAGCACGTGCCGGTGCACCGCTGTGGCAGTTGGTGGACTTTCGCGATCACCTGGCGCCAGCGCAGCGCGCCGGGCTGGAAGCCGCGCTGCAAGCCGCCGGCCTGCTGGATGCCTGGGTGTCAGCCGATGGCCATCTGCTCAGCGCCGATGGCGGCACGGTGTTGCTCGACACCACCTGGGCACAACGGCCAACCCAACGCAACAGCTTGGGCCAGTGGCTGCAGGCCAGCCCGGCGCCCGGCAGCGTGGTGCCAGCACCGGTGATCGAGCACCTGCTGGCGGGTGTGGCCTGCGGCGATACCGATCAAGCCGAGGCTGAAAGCTGGGTCTCACCCGACGGCCGCTTCCGGCTGGGCGCGCTGGCGGGGGCCTGGCACAAACCCAGCGCTGGCCACATCGGCTTTGCCGCCCGCGCCGCCGCCCGGGCGCAACGCCTGGCGGCGATCCACACCCGTCTGCTGGCCTGGGCAGACGAGTGGGCCGCGCTGCAAACCAGTGTTCAGCGCCTGGCGCAAGACACCCAAACCGCCGCCACCGAGTGGCGCAATGCCCCCAGCGACCAGGCGCTGCGCCAGGCCCACCTGGTGGCGATCGCCTGCGCCCGCGAGTACCAGGCCGCGTTGGCGCAAACGGTGCGTGCCGACGCCGTTTTTGCCCAGGCCGAGCAGGCCACGCAAGCCGCCCGCCTGGCGCTGGCGCAAGACGCTGCCGATCTGCGGCTGCCCGAAACCGAGGCCGCGTTACCGGCGGTGGAAACCGCGCTGCTGCAGTTTGACGAGGCGCAATCCGAGCTGGTGCAGGCCGCACGCGCACTGCGCCAGGCCGACCCGGAACTGCAGCGCCAGCGCGGCCGCGAGGCCGAGCTGCAAGCCGATCTGCAGCAAGTGCAAGAACAAGTGGGCGCGCAGGGTTTGCGCCAACGCGGCCTGGTACTCGCGGGCGCAGGCGACGGCCACCAGGTGGGCCTGGCGCAGCGCCTGGTCACTGGGGGCGTTGCGCCATTCGGTGGCGGCGGTTTGGGTGTCTTGCGCCAGGGTCTCAA
>JANOBL010000471.1:0-1932 GCA_031411635.1 Betaproteobacteria bacterium | reverse complement strand
CCCGGTAAGCCCGCAGCCCCGCCAAATCGATCACCCGCACGCCGCCATACTCCACGCGGATCAGCCCGGCGGCCTGCAGTGCGTTCAGCGCCTCGTTCACGCGCTGGCGCGACAGCCCCACCAGCCAGGCCAGCTCTTGCTGGGTGATGCGCAAGATCTGCCCCACACCCGGGTACAGCACCGGGTGGAACAGCGCGGCCAGGCTGCGTGCCACCCTGGCGTCGGGCTGGTTGTTGCGGTCGATTTCACGCGCCGCGATGAACTGGCCGAGCCGCTCGTTCAACTGGTTCATCACAAAGCGGTTGAACGGGATGCTGCGGTCCAACAGCCGCCAGAACACCGCAATCGGCAAACCCGCCACCGTGCTCTTGCGCAGCGCCTCGATGTTATAGCGGTAGACCTCGCGCTTCAGCAAGGTGCCCTCGCCAAACCAGGCTCCGGGCGGGATGCCGGTGTAGGTGATCGGGTGGCCGTCGGGGCCCACATTGCTCATCTTCAACAGCCCGCTGATCACGCCGAACCAATACGTGGACGGCGCACCGGTGCGGCAGACGCGGTCCCCCGGCTCGGCACTGCTGACCTGCAGCGCGGCAACCGCCTCGCGGCGGTCATCGTCGGCCAGCAAGGCCAGCCACGGAATGCCGGCCAGCTCAACATCGCTGGGTGCACGCGCACGCTGGCGCAGGCTGGGGTTGCTGGGATTGGGCATGGCCAGGGTGTTGGATCAAGCCTGCGGGAATGTCCGCTTGGTGCAGACCCGTAAATTGTCGGGCAACCGACAACATGGCGTCAAACCAGTGCCTAGCATGCACCCCTAATCGCTGACACGGGCCAACCCAGGCATTTGGCCTGCGAAGCTAGCAAGGAGCCCACCGGTGTTGACCACCTTTCCCCGCCTGATGCTGGACCACGCCCGCCAGCGGCCCGATGCCCCGGCGCTGCGCGAGAAGGAATACGGCATCTGGCAAACCACCTCCTGGTCCGCGCTGGCCACGCTGGTGCGGCAGTTGGCCTGTGGCCTGGCCGAGGCCGGCCTGCAGCGTGGCCAGCACCTGGTGGTGGTGGGCGACAACCGGCCCCGGCTGTACGCCAGCATGCTGGCCGCGCAGGCGCTGGGCGCGGTGCCGATCCCGCTATACCAGGATGCCGCCAGCGCCGAGTTGGTGTTTCCGATCCAGAACGCCGAGGTGGTCTTTGCGGTGGTGGAAAACCAGGAGCAGGTGGACAAGCTGCTGGAGATCCGGCCCCAGTGCCCAGGCCTGGCCCACATCTGGTTCGACGATCCACGCGGGCTGCGCAAGACCAACGAGCCAGGCTTGCTGCCGCTGGATGCGCTGATCACGGCCGGCACGGCAAGGGCGCAGCGTGAGCCGGGCTTTTTTGAGGCCGAGGTGGCCGCCGGCCAGCCGCAGGATGTGGCGGCGATGTTTTTTACCTCCGGCACCACCGGCAACCCCAAGGGCGTGGTGCACACCCATTTCAGCCTGCTGGACCGGGCCAAGGCCGGTGCTGACTTTGACAAGCTCACCGCGTTTGAGGAAGTTTTGGCCTACATGCCGCCGGCCTGGATCGGCCAGAACATCTTCAGCTATGCCCAGTGGCTGGCTTGCGGCTACATCGTCAACTGCCCCGAATCGGCCGCCACCGTGACGATCGATTTGAAAGAGGTGGGCCCCACCTATTACTTTGCACCGCCGCGCATCTTTGAGGGCTTGTTGACCACGGTGATGATCCGGATGGAAGACGCCTCGGCCCTCAAACGCAAACTGTTCCATGCCTGCATGGCGCTGGCGCGGCGGGTGGGACCGGACATCCTGGACGGCAAGGCCGTGTCATTGGTCGACCGCGTCAAATGGGCCTTGGGTGATCTGGTGATCTACGGCCCGCTGCGCAACTCCCTGGGCTTGTCCCGGGTGCGGGTGGCCTACACCG
>JANOBL010000470.1:0-4133 GCA_031411635.1 Betaproteobacteria bacterium | reverse complement strand
TCCGAGCCAACCACCTGCCGCACGCCATCCTGGCCTGGCTGTTCACGCTGTGCGTTGTCTTGGACAGCGCACCGGCAGCGGCGCAAAAGGGTGATGCGGCGCCCCGCGCGATCACGCCGCGCGGCGCACTGGCGGCCGATGAGCTGGCCCAGATCGAGGTCTTCACGCGGGTATCGCCGTCGGTGGTGCCCATCACCACGCTGGCCACCGAGCGTGATTTTTTCAACCGCAGCGTGCAGCAGGTGCCGCGTGGCACCGGCACCGGGTTTGTCTGGGACAACAGCGGCCACATCGTGACCAATTTCCATGTGGTGCAAGAGGGCAGCGCCGCACGCGTCACGCTGGCCGACCAATCGAGCTGGCCGGCCACGCTGGTGGGCGCGTTTGCCGACCGCGACCTGGTGGTGCTGAAGATCGCCGCGCCGCGCGACAAACTGCCAGCGATAGCGCTGGGCGCCAGCCGCGATCTGCTGGTGGGCCAGAAGGTGTATGCAATCGGCAACCCTTTTGGCCTGGACCAGACTTTGACCACCGGCATCGTCAGCGCACTCAACCGCGAGATCGACTCGGCCAACCAGCGCACGATCCGGGGCGTGATCCAGACCGATGCGGCGATCAACCCCGGCAACTCGGGTGGCCCGCTGCTGGATTCGGCCGGCCGGCTGATTGGCGTCAACACCGCGATCTACAGCCCTTCGGGCGCCAGCGCTGGCATCGGGTTTGCGATTCCGGTGGACGAGGTCAACCGCGTCGTGCCGCGTTTGATCCGCGATGGCCGCATCATCCGCCCGACGCTGGGCGTGGCCACCGCCAACGACGGCCTGCGCCGCGCGCTGCGCCTGCCCGAGGGCCTGGCGCTGGTGCAGGTGGCGCCCAATGGCCCGGCGGCACGCGCCGGCTTGTTGGCGTTTGCACGCAACCGCGACGGCAGCATCGTGCAGGGTGATGTGATCACCGCGATCAACGACGAGGCGGTGGCCAGCCTGGACGACATGCTCACCGTGCTGGAAAAACACCAACCCGGCGACAACGTGCAACTCACGCTGTGGCGCAGCGGCGCCAAGCGCAAGCAAGCGGTGCAACTGGTCAGTGGCGAGTAGCGTCGGTCGGCGCGGGGCGTGTTTTTCAAGGTTTGCGTGAGGATTTGTACCGAAAAAAAACAGCACCCCCTCGACCTCGGTATGGCATCCATCCGCGCCGGCCTGCGTACAAACGCTTCTGACAGCAACCGAGTGCCGACCATGCATCTGCAGCAAGATGTTTCCGCCCACCGATCTGCCGTGGCCGCTGGCAGAGCACAGCGCTGGCGCACGCTGGCCCTCGATGCCTTGGAGGCCGGCAACCCGGCCCGAGCGCTGCAGTGCTGGCGCGAGGTGGGCAGGCGTGAACCCGATGCGCTGGACGCAATGTTCAACCTGGGCTGCTGCCATGTGCTGATCGACGAACCCGGCCGCGCCTGCCTGATCTTCGAAGCACTGTCACAGGCGCAGACCGCACCGTTGGCATTGCGCCAGCGTGCGGCCAGGTTGGCTGCCCTGGTAGACCCGATGCCCGCCTGACCCGCCGGGCGCCAACCAGGCAGCGGAAAGCGCTGGCACTGCGCCGGTTTGGGCAAGAATGGCGCCCATCCAAACAGGTCTGGCGCGCAATATGGACAACTTCTTCAGCCCAAGCCTGCTGGCCTGGGCCGACACCGACACCTGGCGCTTTTTTGGCAACGCCTATGCCGGCAACTTCATCAAGGAGTTTGTGCGCTACCTGCTGGGCGCGCTGCTGTTGTGGGCCGTGCTGCACCACCTGCTGCGGCACCGGCTGGCGCACCGGGTGATTGCCGGCTGGCCCAGCGCCAGCGATATCCGGCGCGAGATCGCTTATTCACTCAGCTCGATGCTGGTTTTTGCCGGCGTCGGCTCGGTGATCGTTGCGATGGTGATCTCCGGCCACATGGTGGTGTACCGCGATCCGGCGCTGTACGGCTGGGCCTGGCTGCTGCTGAGCCTGCCGCTGATGATCGTCTGGCACGACTTTTATTTCTACATCACCCACCGCTGGCTGCATTCACCGGCGATGTTCCGGCGCTTTCACGGCGTGCACCACCGCTCGCGCAATCCATCCCCCTGGGCGGCCTATGCGTTTCACCCGGTGGAGGCGCTGATCAATGGCGGCGTGGTGCCGATTGCGCTGCTGGTGCTGCCGCTGAACTTTTGGGTCGTCGTGCTGTTTGGCGTGCACCAGATCCTGCGCAATGCGCATGGCCATGCGGCGGTGGAAACGATGCCGCGCGGTTTTACCCGCCATCTGCTGGGCCGGCACTTCACCACCACCACCCACCACCACCTGCACCACGAGACCGCCAAAGGCAACTACGGCCTGTGGTTTACCTGGTGGGACCGCTGCTGCGGCACCGAGCGCAAGGAGTACCAGGCCCGGTTTGACGCGGCCACCCAACCACGTGCGCCGCGCCGGGCAGCGCCTGCGCGCCAGCCAGTGCACACCGCCTGACACCCGGGTGACGGACAGCGGGCCGGCCGGCGCCGACAACGCCTGTCGGGCCTGGCCGTTGCGATCCGCGCCGCAATGCCGGTTTGAGGCACGGTGGCCTCGGTTACGATGCCGCGCCGTTTAACCATCCCCGCCCACCGGAGCCCACCTTCATGCAAGTTGTCTGCCTCGATCTGGAAGGCGTGCTGATCCCCGAAATCTGGATCGCGTTTGCCCAGCGCACCGGCATTGCCGAGTTCAATCGCACCACGCGCGACGAACCCGATTACGACAAGCTGATGCGCTACCGGCTGGCGCTGCTGAAAACACATGGCCTGAAGCTGGCCGACATCCAGGCGGTGATCGCCGGCATGGCGCCGATGGCCGGTGCCAAGGATTTTCTGGATGAACTGCGTTGCCGGTTCCAGGTGATCATCCTGTCCGACACGTTTTACGAATTCGCCGATCCGATGATGGCGCAGCTTGGCCGGCCCACGCTGTTCTGCCACAAGCTGGTGATCGACAGCGCAGGCTTTGTGGCCGACTACAAACTGCGCCAGCCGAATCAAAAAGCCCAGGCGGTGAATGCGCTGAAAAGCTTGAACTACCAGGTGATCGCGGCCGGTGACTCGTACAACGACACCGGCATGCTGGGCGCGGCCGATGCGGGGTTTTTCATCCACCCGCCCGAGGCCATCGTGGCGCAGTTTCCGCAGTACCCGGTGAACCGCAGTTATGCCGAGCTGAAAGCCAGCATTGACGGCGCGGCGGCGCGCTTGCTGGCCGCCTGAACCTGTCAGCGCACCGCTGGCGCTGTGACCAGCACACAGCGTTGGGCCTGGCACACCGCGCCCGGGTCGGGCTGAACCATGCAATTGCTCATCATGCCGCTGCGCTGGTTGCGCTGGCGTGCCAGAGCCGCCAGCTCGGTGGCCCAGCCCGGCAGCTTGTCGGCCTGCGCGCTGGTGCTGGACCAGGCCCACCAGGCCTCGGGGCCACCGCAGGCTTTTTCGCCAATCGGCACGGTGCGGCACTGCGCGTCGCTGCTGCAGCGCGCGTCGCCAATGCCGGCCTTGATGCGTGCCAACAAGCCGGCCTCGTCCGACGGCGCGGGCGCAGCACCCGGCTGGGCCTGGCAGGCGCCCAGCAACAGCAGGCTGGCGAGGCATGCGGTCACAGGCCAAGCCCAACCGGCCGGGGTTGCAAGCAGCAATTTCATTCCAGACTCCAGTGGATGCGGTGGACCATGCTGCCACCAAGGTGTAAAGCCGCGGCAAGCGCAAACCCGGCCGGCGCTTGCCGCAAAACCCCAGGCAGGCAAATTGAGCGCCAGCGCTGCATCATGCACGCCATGATCCCTTTGTCCGTGCTTGACCTTGCCCCCATCGTTGAAGGCAGCGATGCCGCCACCTCGCTGCGCCACACGCTGGACCTGGCCCAGCACGCCGAGGCCTGGGGTTACCACCGCTACTGGCTGGCCGAGCACCACAACATGGACGGCGTGGCCTGCTCGGCCACCGCGGTGCTGATCGGCCATGTGGCGGGCGGCACCCAAACCATGCGCGTCGGCTCGGGCGGCGTGATGCTGCCCAACCACGCACCGCTGGTGATCGCCGAACAATTTGGCACGCTGGCCACGCTGTACCCGGGCC
>JANOBL010000469.1:0-4114 GCA_031411635.1 Betaproteobacteria bacterium | reverse complement strand
TCGACCTGGTGGCTTGAACGCCGCCCGGCGGCAGCGGCGGCGACGCTGCCGCCGGCGGCGGGCACCGCACGCGCGGAGCGCCGCGGTCGGCCGCCCCCAGCGGGCAAGACAGCGTGGCATAGCCGGGCCTTATCGGCCCATGCGTGCCCCGCCGCGTCCGAATAATCGGTCGAGTTCCCCGCCACGCCGTTCGACGCGTCGGCGGACCGACCCGATTCTGGAGAGCGCATGTCCACCGCCCCCGCCGCACCTGCCCCGACACCGCCTGCCAAGGGCGGCAAGAAGAAGCTGATGACGCTGATCGCCGCCGTGCTGGTGGTGGTGCTGGGCATCGGCGGCGGGGCCTTCCTGCTGCTGAAGAAGTCCGGCGATGCCGACGACGGCGACGGCGCAGCGGTGTCGACCAAGTCCAAGGGCAAGCACGCGGCCGAGGCGCCGGTGCAGGCCCAGCGCAGCAGCTTCGACCCCAAGCACCCGCCGATCTTCGTGCCGCTCGACCCCTTCACCGTCAACCTGGCCGACCGCGATTCCGAGCGCTATGCCCAGGTCGGCGTGACGCTGGAGATCGACGACGCCAAGACCGCCGACGAGCTCAAGCTCTACATGCCGGCGATCCGCAACAACATCCTGATGGTGTTGTCGCTGAGGACCGCCGCGCAACTGAGCACCCGCGAAGGCAAGGAAAAGCTGGCCCGCGCCATCCAGTACGCCGCCGTGCGCCCACTGGGCTACGACATCGACGACGAGGATGACGAGGACGAAGAAGCCGCCGCAGCAACGCCGAAGAAGAAGAAAAAGAAGAAAAAGCTGCCACCCAACAACCTGCCAGTGTCGGCCGTGCACTTCTCCAATTTCATCGTCCAGTGAACCTCACCCCCCCCCGATGCGGCCTGCGGCCGCCTCCCCCCCGGGGGGGCGCCGCCAGTGGCCCGGCAAAGCCGGCTCCACGGCGTCTGCTTGACCGCGCTCGCAGCACGCTGCGCTTTCTGGCAGCCACAAAGGCTCTGTCATGAATCAGCAGATCCTGTCGCAGGACGAGGTGGATGCGCTGCTGAAGGGCATCACCGGCGAAAGCCAGAAGCCCGAGAGCGCCGAAGAGGTCAACAAGACCGAGGGCATCCGCGACTACAAGATCGCCAGCCAGGAGCGCATCGTGCGCGGCCGCATGCCCACGATGGAGGTGGTGGGCGAGCGTTTTGCCCGCAACATCCGGCTGGGCATGTTCAATTTCATCCGCAAGAGCCCCGAGGTGTCGATCGGTGGCACCAAGGTGATCAAGTACAGCGCCTTTCTGCGCGAGATCGCGGTGCCCACCAACTTCAACATCGTCTCGGTCAAACCGCTGCGTGGCAGCGGGCTGATCGTCTGCGATCCGTCGCTGGTGTTTGCGGTGATCGATGCGCTGTACGGCGGCAATGGCAAGTACCACACCCGCATCGAGGGGCGCGATTTTTCACCCACCGAGCTGCGTGTGATCCAGCGCCTGGTGGAATGCATCATTGCCGAGTACCGCAAGGCCTGGGCCGGCATCTACCCGGTGGAGCTGGAGTACCAGCGCTCGGAGATGCAGCCGCAGTTTTGCAACGTGGCCTCGCCCAGCGAGGTGGTGGTGACCACCAGCTACATGCTGGAGATCGGCGAGACCAGCGGCGCGGTGCACATCTGCATCCCGTACTCCACGCTGGAGCCGATCCGCGATGTGCTGTACAGCAGCATCCAGGGTGATGCCGAGCCCGACCAGCGCTGGGTCAAGCTGCTGCGCTCGCAGCTTCAATCGGCCGACCTGCCGCTGGTGGCCGAGCTGGCCACCGCCCGCGCCACGGTGGAGCAACTGCTGAGCTTCAAGCCGGGGGATTTCATCGAGCTGGACTTGCTGCCGATGATCCAGGCCAAGGTGGACGGCGTACCGGTGTTCGACTGCAGCTATGGCACCTCGAACGGCCGCAACGCCATCAAGATTGACCGCATGTTGACCGGCACCGCGATGGGCTGGTTGGGAGAAAACAATGGCTGACGACAACGCTGCCGGCATGTCCGAAGAAGACCGCATGGCCGCCGAATGGGCAGCCGCGCTGGAAGAGAGCAAACCCGAAACCGCCAGCGAGGTCACCGCGCCGGCCGAATCGGTGGCCGCTGCGTCGTTCAACAATTTTTCGCCGACGCCGTTGACTGGCAACACCGCCGGCAACGACCTGAACATGATCCTGGACATCCCGGTGCAGTTGACCGTGGAGCTGGGCCGCACGCGGATACCGATCAAGCACATCCTGCAGTTGGCGCAGGGCTCGGTGGTGGAGCTGGAAGCGCTGGCCGGCGAGCCGATGGACGTGCTGGTCAATGGTTATCTGATCGCCCAGGGCGAAGTGGTGGTGGTGAACGAAAAGTTTGGCATCCGGCTGACCGACATCGTTACGCCCAGCGAGCGCATGCGGCGCCTCAGCAGGAATTGACGGTGGGGCTCTTCGCATGACCTCGATCCTGGGCCCGCTGCTGGCGTTTGTGCTGATCCTGGCGCTGATCCCGGCCGCGCTGTGGCTGCTCAAGCGCACACCGCTGGGCGGCGCTGGTGCCGGGGGTGCCGCAGCAGCAGGCCTGCGCCTGGTGGGCACTCTGGCGCTGGCGCCCAACCAGCGCCTGGTGACGGTGGAAGTGGGCAGCGGCGACCAGCGGCGCTGGCTGGTGCTGGGCATCAGCCAAAACGGCATCCAGAACCTGCATTCAATGCCGCCGCAGGCCGAGCCGCCGGCCGCCACGCCCGGCCTGCCGGGTTTTGCCGCGTGGCTGCAGCGCCACCGTGGTGTGCAAGCCGGGCCGGGGAGCCAGGATGGCCGCTGACCAGCGCTATTTTTTTTGGCGCTTCGTGCGCCGTTGCGGCCAAGGCCTTGGCTTGTCGGTGGTATCGGCCTGGCCGCTGGCCACTTTAGCCACGGCGGCCACCACATCGCCCGGCCTGCCACTGCTGATCGGCCAAAGCGCCGGCGGCACCGCCTATTCGGTGCCGATCCAGACCTTGCTGTTTTTCACCGCGCTGGGCTTTTTGCCAGCGGTGGTGCTGATGATGACCGGCTTTACCCGCATCGTCATCGTGCTGTCGCTGCTGCGCCAGGCATTGGGCACGCAGGCCGCGCCGCCCAACCAGGTGGTGGTGGGCTTGAGCCTGTTTCTCACGTTCTTTGTGATGGCACCCACCTTGGACAAGGTCTACAACGAGGCCTGGGCGCCGTATGCCGCGCAGCAGATCGAGTTTGACGAGGCGGTGCAGCGCGGCGGCAAGCCGCTGCGGGCCTTCATGCTGAAACAAACCCGGCACAGCGACATGCAATTGTTTGCCAAGCTGGCCAAGGTGGCGCCCGGGATCAGCAGCGAGAACATGCCGTTCAGCGTGATCGTGCCAGCCTTTGTCACCAGCGAGTTGAAAAGCGCGTTCCAGATCGGCTTTTTGATCTTCATCCCGTTCCTGATCATCGACATGATCGTGGCCAGCGTGCTGATGAGCCTGGGCATGATGATGCTGAGCCCGGTGCTGGTGAGCCTGCCGTTCAAGCTGATGCTGTTTGTGCTGGCCGATGGCTGGAATCTGCTGCTGGGCAGCCTGGCCGCCAGCTTTGCAACCTAGCCCCCTCCCGCTTCAAGGGGGAGGGTTGCGGTGGGGGTCGAATGCCGGCGGTCTCTGGCATCGCTACCCCCATCCCAACCTTCCCCCTGGCAGGGGGAGGGAGCCATGCAAAACCCGCGCGAAGCGGCTGACCACTCCCATCCCGGCCTAGGTGGCAAAACTCGCCGCCAGCGACCCCAGCAGCAGGTTCCAGCCATCCGCCAGCACGAACAGCATCAGCTTGAACGGCAGCGCGACGAGCACCGGGCTCAGCATCATCATGCCCAGGCTCATCAGCACGCTGGCCACGATCATGTCGATGATCAGGAACGGTATGAAGATCAAAAAGCCGATCTGGAACGCGCTTTTCAGCTCGCTGGTGACGAACGCCGGCACCAGCACCGAGAACGGCAGGTCGGCCGACTTCACGCTGTCCGGTGCCTTGGCCAGCTTGCCGAACAGCTGCAGGTCGCTCTGCCGGGTCTGCTTGAGCATGAATTCGCGCATCGGCCTGGCGCC
>JANOBL010000468.1:0-1818 GCA_031411635.1 Betaproteobacteria bacterium | reverse complement strand
CGAGCCCTACATCACCCACCCGCTGGCGGTGGCCGGCATGGTGGCCGACTGGCACCTGGATGCCCAGGCGGTGATGGCCGCGCTGATGCACGACGCGATGGAGGATTGCGGCATCACCAAGGTGGAGCTGATCGAGCGCTTTGGCGCGCCCACCGCCGAGTTGGTGGACGGCCTGACCAAGCTGGACAAGCTGCAGTTTTCCACCCGCGAAGAAGGCCAGGCCGAATCGTTCCGCAAGATGCTGCTGGCGATGGCGCGCGATGTGCGCGTGATCCTGATCAAGCTGGCCGACCGGCTGCACAACATGCGCACGATGTCGGCAATGCCGGCCAACAAACGTGGCCGTATCGCCCGCGAAACGCTGGACATCTACGCGCCGATCGCTCACAGGTTAGGCTTGAACATGATTTACCGCGAGCTGCAGGAGCTGAGCTTCGAGCACCTGTACCCCTGGCGCCATGCCGCGCTGGCCAAAGCGGTGACGCGGGCCCGGGGTTACCGGCGCGACATCGTCGAGCGGGTGCGCAGCGATGTGGAAAAGGCCTTCACCGGCACCAAGATCAAGGTGGCGGTGTCGGGCCGCGAAAAAACCGTCTACAGCATCTACCGCAAGATGCGCCAAAAGCATGCCGGCTTTGCCCAGGTGACCGACATCTTCGGCTTCCGCATCGTGGTGCCGCAGTTGATGGACTGTTACTTGGCGCTGGGCAGCCTGCACCAGCTCTACAAACCGGTGCCCGGGCGCTTCAAGGACTACATCGCAATCCCCAAGGTCAACGGCTACCAGAGCCTGCACACCACCTTGGTCAGTCCGCTGGGCACGGCGGTGGAGTTTCAGATCCGCACCGAGCCGATGCATGCGGTGGCCGAGTCCGGCATCGCCGCGCACTGGCTGTACAAACACGATCCCAAGAGCGGCGGCGGTGGCGCCCACGAGGCGCAACGTCTAGGCTCGATGTGGCTCAAATCGCTGCTGGACATCCAGGACGAAACCCGCGACGCGGCCGAATTTTTGGAGCATGTCAAGATCGATCTGGTGCCCGAGGCGGTGTACGTGTTCACGCCGATGAGCAAGATCATGGCGCTGCCACGCGGCGCCACCGCGGTGGATTTTGCCTATGCCATCCACTCCGACGTGGGCGACCACTGCGTAGCGGCCAAGGTCAACGGCGAGCCGGTGACCCTGCGCACGGTGCTGAACAGCGGTGATGTGGTGGAAGTGGTCACCGCGCCCGGCGCGCGGCCCAACCCGGGCTGGTTGAACTTCGTGCGCACCGGCCGGGCGCGCTCGAAAATCCGCCACTTCCTCAAGACCATGGAGCACGAGGAGTCCTACAGCCTGGGCGAGAAGCTGCTGGCCCAGGCGCTGCGCGCCGAAGGCCTGTTGATGCCGTCGGCCGAGCTGGACGATGCACCGGCGCAAACCCTGTGGCAGTTGCTCACCCGCTGGAGCGGCAACCGCAGCCGGGCCGATTTGCTGGTGGACATCGGTCTGGGCCGCAAGATTGCCAGCATCGTGGCCAAGCGCCTGGCGCAGCTCATGACCGAGCGTGGCGCCCGGCCCGACGCGGTAACGCTGACGCTGAACCGCTTTGGCGCCAGCGACGACGGCAACAGCCCCGTGCCTGGCGTGGTGATCGACGGCAGCGAGGGTGCATCGGTGCAGATGGCGCCTTGTTGCCGGCCGATCCCGGGCGACGACATCCGGGGCTACCTGGGCCGGGGCGAAGGCCTGCGGGTGCACACCGCCGAATGCAGCACCGGCCGCCGGCTGGCCGAGCGCGATCCCGAGCACTGGATTGCGGTGGAATGGGCCGA
>JANOBL010000467.1:0-4804 GCA_031411635.1 Betaproteobacteria bacterium | reverse complement strand
CAAACGTGGTGCTGGTGACCAGGGGTGCCAGCACCAGGGCCTCGCTGACCAACTCGATCGGGGGCGAATCGATGATCACCATCTCGAACTGCTCGGACAGTTGCTTAAGCACGTCCCTGAATTTTTGCGACAGCAGCAGCTCCAGCGGGTTGGGCGGCAAATCGCCCACTGGCAGCACGATCAAACGCGAATCCTTGACTTCGAACAGGCATTCGCCGATGGGGCTGCCGCCTGACACCAGGTTGGTCAGGCCTTTGCTGCCGGTGGGGATGTCCAGACTGCGCGCCACCTGCGAGCGGCGCATGTCGCAATCGATCAGCAGCGTTTTTTTGGTCTGGGCATGGGCCAGCGCCAGGTTTACCGCCACGGTGGTTTTGCCTTCGCCGGGCAAACACGATGTCACCAGCAAAACCTTGTTGCTGACGTCCAGGTTGGACAACAACACCCCCGTGCGGGCGGTGCGTATGGCCTCGGCATAGTGGGAGTGTGAATCCTCCAAAAACAGCCGCGACATCGCACCCCGCTCCAGCCCCGGCACCTCGGGCAGCGCCGCCAACAGCGGTTGTTTGAGCCTTATCTCGGCGTCTTCACCGCCCTTGATCGTGTTGTCCAGCCGGTCCATCAGCAGCGAGGCCAACGCGCCGATGAACAAGGCCAGCACCGCCGCCACCGTGACGATCTGCCCCTTGTTGGGCTTGATCGGCGTGCCGTTGGGCACGGCAGCATCCACCACCCGCCCCACCGACGCCTGCACATCGCTGGCCAGGTTGGTCTCCTTGGCGCGGCTCATGAACATGTCGTAAAGCTGGCGGTTGGTCTGTGCTTCGCGCTCCAGCACGCTGAGCTGAAACTCTTCGCGGTTGACCATCTGCACGCCGCCGCGCGCGGATGTCAGGGCAAGCTCCAGCGATTGCTCGGTGCTGCGCGCCGCTTCATATTCGCGCGTCACGCTGGCCACCACATTGGCGCGCTGCTGCTTCAGCGTGGCGGCAAGCTGGGCCAGGTCCGCTTCGATCAGGCGGGCACGCGGGTGCTGCGTGCCCAGCGTTTCCAGCACCTCGGCCAGCTTGCGCTTGCCCTCGTTGTACTGGCGCAAGGCATCGGCCACACCGGTATCGCGCATCACTGCCGGCACATCGGAGTAGTTGCCATCGCGGATGGCCTTGATCTGCAGGTACGGGCTTTCCAGCTCCAGCCGTTTGGCGCGTGCCTGCAGCACCCTCTCGGACGTGCCGCTCACCTGCTGGCCCGCCATGGTTTGGGCCGATCCCGCCAGGCTGACGATGCCTTTGGTCTCGCGGTAGCTTTGCAGCGCCTTCTCGGATTGGGTCAGCTTTTCGCGCAGCGATGCCAAGCGTTCTTGCAAAAAACCGCTGACGCCTTGCGTCATCTTGAAACGTGCATCGCGGTCGGAGTCGATGTATTCCTTGGACAAGCCATTGGCAACTCGCGCGGCCAGTTGTGGGTTTTCGCTGGCAAAGCCAACCTTCACAAGCTGGCTCATGCGCACCGGTTCAACCGTCAGGTTGGCCATCAGGTTGGCAACGGCATTGGCCACCAATTCATCCTCGGTCCACTCGTGCTGCACCCGGCCCATGCCTGCTGTGGCCAGGGCGCGGCTTTTCAAAGTAGGCGCGGCCTTGCGCGGGTCTATCGAAGGGTCTTCCCATAGCTTGAGCGCCCGCACGGTGCGTTCTGCCACTTCTCGCGATTTGAGTATTTCAACCTGTGTCTGGTAATGCTCACGCTGCTGGTTGTTGCTGTAAATGTCTTCAATCGACAGGATTTTGGCCTTGCCGGCCTCGATCAACACCGTGGCGGTGGACCGGTAAATCGGCGTCAGTGCCAGCGCCACCACCGCCGCCAGCAGCGCCGTCACCAAGCCCAGCGCCAGGATCAGCCACTTGCGCTTGGTGATGCTGCGCCAGTACTCCAGCAACTCCAGCTTTTGCTCGGGAGAAACGCTCAGGCTGGCCGGTTGTGGGGCCGGTTGCTGATGCGTTGGCGGAAGCAGGGGGTTGAGTGTGGTTGGCAGCGTCATGGAGGCAAAAAAAACGGCGGAGGGGCTGCTTTCAAGCTGGCCGCAAAAGGCCTAGCCTTGTTGGCGCCCCGACGCAACAGCAGTTGACGCCGTGTTATCCAGCGTCGTCCACACCAGCGCCAGCAGCAAAACCAGGGTCAAGGCATTGGCAGGAATCTGCAAATTGAAATCCACCATGCCATGAAGCCCCATGGAGCATAAAGCCATCAGCGCCGCCACGCCCACCCCCCGTTTGAGGCGTGGCTCTGAATCGCGCAACATGCGTGCCGCCCGCCAGGCGGTGGCCGCCGCCAGCGCCAACAGCAGCGCCAGGCCAACCAAACCGGTATCGGCGGCCAGTTCCACAAAATCGTTGTGGGCGTGGTTCCAGTGCAGCGGAAAACCAACAGGTTTGACCGCCGGAAAGCTCAAGTAGTAGGTGCCGCCGCCGTGGCCAAACCACGGTTTTTGCAGCACCAGCGGCAACGACAAGGCCGGCACCTGCAACCTGTCTTGCACCGATTCTTCGCGCCGCGCCGGCGCGGTAACGCCCAAAACACCGGGTGCGGAAGCCGCAACCACGCTGGATTCAGCGGTGTCGCGCAAGCGCTCCACCACCCGGTCCAGCCCCACCCATTGGCCGATGATGACGATGTCGATCAGCGCCATGCTGGCCACCAGCCACAGCGCCGGCTTGCGCAGCCTTTGCGAGACTGCTGCCACCAGGCCACCGATCAGCAGCAAGGCCAAAAAGAACGCGCCGTTGCCCATGCGCGAGTGCGTCATCACCAGCGCCACCACCATCACCACCAGCATCAAGCGCAACAACATCTTGCCCGACAGCATAAAGCGCATGGCGCGCACCACTTGTTGCTGCCAGCCGCGCACAAACTCGCGCGTGCCACCAAACTGGGCCAGCATCAAGCCCAGCCCTGCCGCCAAGCACAGCTCAAGGTAGCCGGCCAGGTGGTCGGGGTTGGGAAACGTGCCCATCGTGCGGCCGCCCTGGTCAAAATCGGCAAACATGAACTGGTAGCTGCCGCCGCTGGAAAAAAGCGCCACCGCAATCACCGCCTGCAGCACGCCTGCGCCCGTCACGGTGGCCAGCAGCAGCGATGCACGCTCCACCGTGTTGACGCAGACAACCGTCAGCATAAAAGCAGCCAGCAGCGCCAGGGTGGTAAGCAGGTAGATGCGGGTTTGAAACGCATCCATCGTGTACAGGGTTGCCGCAGCCAACGCCGGCTGCAGCAGTTGCCCAAGCAACACCAGCGCAAAGCCGGCCATCAGTGCCAGCGGTACCCAGGCGCGCACCAGCCGGCGCCTAAAGGCCGCCCGCCCGCCCAGGCTGTTGCCCGCCAGGTTGGCAATCAGCGCCATCCACAAGCTGATCGCCAAAAGCCCAATCGCCCAGGGTGGATCGCTGCCCAAGGGCAAGGCCACCCAGACGGTTGACACCAGCAGAGCCCCAAACGCGTAGCGGTCCCACCAGGGCCGGTGGCTGTTGGTGCCCGCCGAAGATGACGGACTAGCGGCCAACCAAGCAGCCCATCAAGCGCTTATCAACCATGCATTGCGCAACCCGGGCCGTGCCGCCAAAACGGGACGCACAAACGAAAAAACGGCGCCGCGAGAATCGGGCGCCGTTGTTGCCTGTCAGAGGCTGAGAGGCAGCTATCACCTGCTGGGCGGTACCCGGGGCGGGCGGGTGGGCGGGGTGCGCGGCGGGCCGGGCGGCGGTGCCAAATCTGGCGACGCTGGCCCGCTGGAAGTGGAGGTTTCTTGCGCCAGCACCGTGACCTTGACAGTTGACTGTGCAAACACCGGGCTGGCGTAGAAGGCCGCCAACAGCGACACCACAACCGCAGCAGATGAGAGAGATTTCATTGGGCTACCTCTGGCATAACAAACGTTGCTGACGAGGCTACCACCACAGCAAGCCCGGCGTCAATCTGCTTCTGCCGGCGCGCGCCTCACAAACATTGCCGGCCTTTTTACACCGTCCAACGGGCGCGGATGCTTATCCCAACACGACAAATGCTTACAAATATTCCACCCCACACCTAAGGGGTGTCCTGCCTTGCTGGCAAGCGGCACATTCCACACTTCGGCTGCTTTTTGTTGCAGTGCGGCAATGTTTTGGGGGGAGTGAAAAAAATGAACGCGTGGCAGGTGGTTGCGATTGGCATCACTTCGCTGGTTGGGTCTTTGTTGGTCATCTTCACCAGAAGGTGGCATGGCAAATGGACCGGTGATTTTGAAGACAGCGGGGTGCAAAAGCACCACCGCGGATCGCCGCCGCGCATTGGCATCGTGCCGTTGACGATGGCGGTTGGCCTGGGCCTGTACTACCTGGGCCAGGGCGGCCAAGCGCCAACCGCTGCCGCCGGGCACACGCTGGGGCTTTTGGTGTTGGCCAGCCTGCCGGTGGTGTTGTTGGGCCTGGCCGATGACGTCACCAAGAAGATCACCCCCCGGGCCCGGATGATGGGTGCGGCCCTGGCGGGCGCACTGGCCATCGCGCTGCTGGACAGCCGGCTGGTCCGCGTGGACGTGTTTGGCTTTGACAGCCTGATCGGCTTTGCCCCAATGTCGGTGGCTCTAACCTTGCTGATGGTGTGTGGCTACACCAACGCGATGAACATCGTGGATGGCCTCAACGGCCTGGCCGGTGGCCTGGCGGTGCTGATGCTGGCCGCTACCGGCGTGGTGGCGGCCCGGTTTGGCGATCAGATGATTGTTGAGATGTGCACCGTTTTGGGCATGGCGATCGTGGGTTTTTTG
>JANOBL010000466.1:0-3748 GCA_031411635.1 Betaproteobacteria bacterium | reverse complement strand
CATCGCCAGGCTGGGCAAAAACTCGCCCACGCTGACCACATGCACCTCGCGCGTGGTGCCCGAGCGGCGGGCCTCGGCCAGCGCGCGCTTGGCCTCCTGGCGGGCCAGGGCGGCGGCTTTGCGGCCGGCTTCGGCTTCGGCCTTGGCGCTGTCGGCCTCGGCCCGCGCTGCGTCGGCCTCGTCACGCGCGCTGCGCACCGCGTCCGCAATCGCCTCGCGGGCTTCTTGCACCGCCTGGCGCACGCCCTCCGAGGTGCCAGGCGGCAGGCGGATCGTGATGTCGGGTTCGGCGCTGGCCGGGGTGGCCGAGGCAGACGACGCGGCCGCCGAGGCAGAGGACGCGGCCACATCGGCTGCTTTGCCACGCTGCTTGATGCGCACGCCGCGGTCGTCGATCGAGATATCCACCCCGGGCTTGCCGTCCTTGGACCCGGTTTCGACGTGGATGCCAGGCTTGGCAGGGTTGCCGGGTGTGGCTGGTGGCGCGGTGTCGATCACCAGCGCCGGCTCGGTGGGCGGGCGGCGGATGGTGGTGGTGTAGGTCCAGCTAAACGGCGGGATGTTCTGCAAGATGTCCGAGACGATCAGCAGCAACACCGACAACACCACGAAACGCCGCCAGCTAATGCCGATCAACCAGCCGGCATAGGCGTGAAACGCCCGCACGCTGGCGGCCGAAAAGCGCTGCCAGCGTGTGGGCCAGGGGCTGGCAGGGGCAGGGGGCATGGGCAGCGGCGTTGCGGCAGGTTGCTGGGATGCCCTGCACTCTACGCAAGCCGCTGCGCCGCCACGCTGGCGATCCGACAAGAGGCGCCGGCCGGCCGACAGGCTGCCGGGCGGGCCGACGGGCAGCGCCAGATCAGGGCTGCTTGATCGCCTCGGCCTGGACCACCAGCCGCACGTTGTCCGAGAAGCCGAAGTTCAGGCCCCAGTTGACGCCGTACTGGCTGCGCACGATGGTGGCCTCGAAGTCACCGCCGCACACTTCCACCTTCAGCATGTTGTTCATGTAGCAGTTGAAGTTGGTGGCCTTCAGGGTGACCGGGTTGGTCTTGCCAGCCAGGGTCAGGGTGCCGGCGATCTCGCTGACTTTGTCACCGTTGAAGCTGAACTTGTCGCCAACAAACTTGGCGGTGGGGAACTCGGCCACATTGAAAAAATCCTTGCTTTGCAAGTGCTTGTCAAACGCTGCGGTGCCGGAGTTGATCGAGCTGGTCTCGATCGTGATCTCCACCTTGCCGGTCTTGGCCGCCTTGTCCAGTTGCACCGTGCCGCTTTTCTTGTCAAAACGGCCCCGGTTGGTGGAGGTGCCGAAGTGCGAGATCTCGAACGTGGCAAAAGTGTGCGTCGGGTCGATCGCGTAGGTGGCGGTCTGGGCTTGCGCGGCCAGTGCGGCGGTGGCCAGGGCGGTGGCGATCAGGGTGCAGCGAATCATCGGGAATCTCCGTGAGGGTGGGTAGAAAAAAAGGTCGCGGCGGCGCCATGCCGCCGGCCTGGGCTTACAGCGGCGCCATGCCGCATACCTGGGCCTACAGCGGCGCCATGCCGCTGAGGGCGAGCTTGAATTTCACTTGCACATCGTTGGCCACCATCGAGGTGTCGGCCCATTCGCCGTCGCCGATCTTGAAATCCAGCCGCTTGATCAAAAAGCTGCCGACTGCCGTACTGGTGGCGCCGGCCTGGGTGACGGTGACCGGCACCAGCACCTCGTGCGTGGCGCCCTTGATGGCCAGCGCGCCGCGCACCTCAAACTTGCCACCGCCCAGCGCCTTGATCGCGCTGCTCTGGAACGTGGCTTGTGGAAACTTGGCGACGTTGAACCACGCCGCCTTGGGCACCTCGGCATCGGTCTCGGCAGCGCCAAAGCTGGCGCTGCCGGTCTGGATCGTGAAGCCGATCTTGCCGGTCTCGGGCTTCTTGGGGTCAAACGCGATCGCTGCGGTGAACTGCTTGAACTTGCCCTCCACCGGCACGCCCATCTGTTTGCTGACGAAGCTGATCTCACTTTGCGCCGGCACAAGCTGCTGGGCGGCGGCGGGCAGGGCCAGCACAGCGGCCAGCAACGGAAGATAACGGCGCATGGCAGCGTCCTTGTAAAAGTGAATCGAAGCGCGGCTTGGATCAGCCCCGGCCCGAACCTTGGCCCAGTCGCATGCGGTTGATCAGGCCGTCGCGGTCGATGAAATGGTGCTTGATTGCGCCGGCCACATGCAGCAGCACCAGAAATGCCAGCAGCATCGCGCTGCGCTCATGCCAGGGCTTGATGGCCTCGGACAAGGCCTTGTCCACCGGCACGAAGTCCGGCAGCGGCAGCACGCCAAACCAGACGATCGGAAAGCCAGCCGCCGAGCTGTAAGCCCAGCCCACCAGCGGCACGATGAAAAACAGCGCGTACAGCAGGCCGTGCGTGGCATGCGCCACACTGGCCTGCCAGGCCGGCATCGGCGCATCGGCCGGCGGGCGGTGCGTCAAGCGCCACAGCAGCCGCAGCGCGGACAGCGCCAGGATCGTGATGCCAGCCCATTTGTGGTAGTTGTACAGCTTGAGCCGGCTGGGCGAGATCGGCAGATCGCTCATGTACAGGCCCACACCAAACGAGGCGACGATCATCAGCGCCAGCAACCAGTGCAGCACGATGGCCGGGCCGGTATAACGCGCATGGGCGGGTGCAAAGGAAGAAGCCATGGTTACAAGTGTCGTGGGGGGATGGGGGCGACAGGTTCAGCGTGCTTGACCTGGTACTTCAGTTTGATTGAACGTTGAATTTCCACTCATTCGTGGAAATTCATTGTTCAGCGGGGTTGATCCAGGCTGGCCCGGCCGGCCCACAAGGGCTCGGTGAGGGCTTGCAGGTGTTGGTGCAGCAGCGTGGGCAGCAGCCGGTAGCGCAGCGCAAAGTCTAACGTCACCAGGCTGGCGTCCACCGTCATGTTGCCGGCAGCGGCATGCTGCAGCGCCTGCGCCAACGGCAGCAGCGCCAGGCTGTGCAGCTCGCCGTCCTGGTTTTGCGGCTGCAGGCCGACGGGCAGCCGCAGGTCATAAACACTGACTTGTTCCTGCTGCAAGCCCTCGGGCACATCGCGCATCACGTTGAAGCGCCGGCCCGCCACCAGGGCTTGCATCTGTGCTGGTTGCAGGCCGGCTTCTTCCCAGCCCTCGCGCACCACGGTCTGGGCGGGGCTTTGGCCCCAGGACAAACCACCGCCGATCAGGTTGTCGAGCTGGCCCGGGTCCACCGCCTTGTTCAGCGCGCGGCGGGCAATCCACAGGTGCGTGGGCCGGCCCCCGGCATCGGCCACATAGCCGTTGCAGTGCGCACCAAACGTGCGGGTGCCCCAAAAGCGCGCTGCCGCCCGCTCAAAAGTGGCCAGCAGTGTTTCGCCCTGCAACGCCAGCACCGGGTAGGTTTCGCCGCGCCAGGCCTTGATCAGGCCGGCCTCGCGCAGCGCTGGGTTGGCCTGGTCAAAAAACGCCACCCGCTGCGGGGCCGGCAAGGTCAGCGTGATGGCGTTGCCATCGATCTGCAACGCCTCGGGCCAGCGCGCCAGTGCGGCCAGGTGCAAGCGTGCCACCGAGCCGGTGCGCAAGGCCTGGCCACCGTGCTGGATGAAAAACGGCAGTCGGGCGCCGGCATCAAACGCCGTCGCGGCGGCGATGGCGGGCCAGTCATCGGGTGGACCGGCAAGGGGCAGTTGGTCTTGTTCAAGACCGGTGAAGGCAGCGGTTTTCATCAGCAAAGGCTCCTGCG
>JANOBL010000465.1:0-5837 GCA_031411635.1 Betaproteobacteria bacterium | reverse complement strand
CGTACAAACGCTCTTTCTGGCCCCAGACCCGGGCGGCGCGCAAAGCCATCGGCAACGGCTGGCCCTGGGCCATGGCGTCGTGCGCGCGCTTCAGGCCCCGGATGTCCTCGGCCAGGCTCCAATGCACCAGCACCGTGGCCTCGCCCTCGGCGCGCAGGCCGTCCAGCATGCGCAGCACCCGCCCGGTGTGGCCGGCCAGCACCGCCTCGCCGAGCTTGAACACGTCGTAGCGCGCCACATTCAGCACCGCTGCTTCCACCTGGTCAAAACCCAGCTCACCGGCCGGAAACAGCAGCGCCAGTTTTTGCAACTCCTGGTGCGCGGCCAGCAGATTGCCCTCCACCCGGTCGGCAAAAAAAGCCAGGGTTTGTTGGCCGGTTTCACCGTCGGCAACACGCTGGCCTTGTGCCGCCAGGCGGCGGGCGATCCAGGCCGGCAGCGCATGGCGCTCCACCGGATCCACCCGCAGCACCACACCGGCGCTGTCCAATGCGGTGAACCAGGCGCTAAGCTGCTGCTGGCGGTCCAGCTTGGGCAGATGCACCAGCGTGAGCACGTCGGGCGCCAGGTGTTTGCAGTAGCGCTGCAAGGCCTCGCCACCGTCTTTGCCGGGTTTGCCACCGGGGATGCGGATCTCGATCAACTGGCGCTCGGCAAACAGGCTCATCGCCTGCGCGGCGCCCAGCAGGCCGGACCAATCGAAGTGCGCACCGCCGACGGCAAACACCTGGCGCTCGGTGTAGCCGGCTGCGCGGGCGGCGGTGCGGATCGCATCACCGGCCTCTTGCGCCAGCAGCGGTTCGTCGCCGTGCACGGTGTAGATGGGCTGCAAACCCCGCGCAAGGTGAGGCGCCAGTTGCTCGGCACGCAATTGCATGGTTTGAACTTCTCAGCGCGTTGCGGCACTGGCGGCGGATGGTGTGGCCGACACCACCGCCAGGTTGGCGCGGGCCAGCCGGCGCAGCACCTGCTGCACGATGTCGGTCTGCATCGCGGCCACCATCTCGGCTTCTTCCTGGGCCTTGGCCAGCGCAAAGCTTTCGCTGTAGCTCATGTCACGCGACAGCATCAGCTCGGTGGCGGGGATCAGCTCGCGGCCACCGGGCGACACCAGCCGGAATTCAAACTTCACCCGCAGTTGCAGCTCACGCACCTGGCCGGCCGCGGTGGAGGCCACCACGCTTTTTTCGCGCTTGTCGGTCAACACCTGCAGCACCACCTCGGCCTGGCCGGGCGTGGCCACCACTTGCACCGCTGTGCCCAGCCGCTCGCCCAACTCGGCCGCCAACGGCGAGCGTGGCGCAAAGCCCAGCAGCGCGATGCGCGCAAACGGCAGCGGCGGGGTCTGGCGCAACTCGAAGCCGCAGCCGGTGCTGATGCCGGCGGCGCTGGCAAGCATCACCCAAGCCAGCCAGCGACGGCGCGGCAGATGGGGCGGGCGCATGGTGCGCGGCGTCAAACCACCACGTTGACCAGCCGGCCCGGCACCACGATCACCTTCTTCGCGGGCCGGCCTTCGGAGAACCGGGCAAACTCGGGTGAGGCCAGCGCGGCGGCTTCGATCACCGCCTTGTCGGCACCAGCCGCCACTGTCACTGCGCCACGCATCTTGCCGCTGATCTGCAGCACCAGCTCGATCTGGTCTTGTTGCAGCGCGGCCTCGTCCACCACCGGCCAGGTTGCGTCCAGCAAGTCGCCCTCGGCATCGGCATAACCCAGCGCCGACCACAGGCTGTGGCTGATGTGCGGGCAGGCCGGGTACAACGCCCGCAGCAGCACCGAGAAACCCTCGCGCAACACTGCTGCATCACCGGCACTTCCATCGGGCTTGAACGCATCCAGCGCGTTCAGCAGCTTCATGGCGCCGGACACCACGGTGTTGTATTGCATGCGCTCGTAGTCGTAGCTGACCTGGCGCAGCACGCTGTGCACCTCGCGGCGCAAGGCCATGGCGTCATTGCGCAAGTTCGTGGGTAAAGCGCCGGCCGCTTGCAGCAGCACAGCGTGTTTGGCCCCAAACCCCCAAACCCGCTTTAAAAAACGGTGCGCGCCTTCCACCCCGGCATCGTTCCACTCCAGCGTCTGCTCGGGCGGGCTGGCAAACATCACAAACAAGCGGGCCGTGTCGGCGCCGTACTGGTCGATCAGCGCCTGCGGGTCCACGCCGTTGTTCTTGGACTTGGACATCGTGCCCAGGCCTTCGTAGTCCACCGCCGAGCCGTCGCTCTTGAGCCGGGCGCCGGTGATCTTGCCGGTCTCGTCACGCAAGTCCACCACATCGTGTGGCCAGAAGTAATCGATGCCACCAGTGACACCACGCCGGCTGTAGATGTGGTTCAGCACCATGCCCTGGGTCAGCAGCTTGGTGAACGGCTCGCTGATCTTGACCAGGCCCAGATCGCGCATGACCTTGGTCCAGAAGCGGGCGTACAGCAGGTGCAGGATGGCGTGCTCCACACCGCCGATGTACTGGTCCATGGCCATCCAGTAATCGCTGCCCTCGGCCACCATGCGCTCGGTGTTGGTGGGGTCGCAATAGCGCATGAAGTACCACGACGAATCGACAAAGGTGTCGAGCGTGTCGGTCTCGCGGCGCGACGGTTTGCCGCACAGCGGGCAGGCCACGTTCAAGAAATCGGCGCGCTTGTTCAGCGGGTTGCCGCTGCCGTCGGGGATGCAATCCTCGGGCAACACCACCGGCAGGTCAGCCTCGGGCACCGGCACCGCGCCATGCTCGTCGCAATGGATGATCGGGATCGGCGTGCCCCAGAAGCGCTGGCGGCTGACGCCCCAGTCGCGCAAGCGCCAGGTGGTTTTTTTCTCGCCCAGGCCGACGCCCTTGTGGATCTTTGCCGCCAGCAACTCGGCCACCTTGGCCACGGCGGGCTTGAAGGCCAGCCCGTCCAGCACCCCGGAGTTGACACAGCGCCCACGCTGCTTGTCGCTGTAGCTGTCGGCCCAGGCTTCGGCGCTGAAGGCCTCGCCGTCCACCGCCACCACTTGCTGGATCGCCAGGCCGTACTTGTTCGCAAACTCAAAATCGCGTTGATCATGCGCCGGCACACCCATCACCGCGCCGTCGCCGTAGCTCATCAACACATAGTTGCCCACCCACACCGCCACCGCCTCGCCGGTCAGCGGGTGCGTCACGCTGAGGCCGGTGGCCACGCCCTTTTTTTCCTGCGTGGCCAGCTCGGCTTCGGTGGTGCCACCGGCAGCGCACTCGGTGATGAAGGCCGCCACGGCGGGGTTGGTGGCAGCGGCATGGGCGGCCAGCGGGTGCTCGGGCGCCACCGCGCAAAAAGTCACGCCCATGATGGTGTCGGCGCGCGTGGTGAAGACCCACATCCGGCCGTCACCGATCAGCTTGCCGCTGCCATCCACGATGCCGTGCGTGAACGCAAAGCGCACACCCTCGCTCTTGCCGATCCAGTTTTCCTGCATCAGCCGCACCCGGTCCGGCCAACCGGCCAGGTAGTGCGGGTCTTGCGGGTTGTTCACCGCCGACAGCAGCTCTTCGGCGTAATCGGTGATCTTCAGGTAGTAGCCCGGGATCTCGCGTTTTTCCACCAGCGCACCCGAGCGCCAGCCGCGGCCGTCGATCACCTGCTCGTTGGCCAGCACCGTCAGGTCCACCGGGTCCCAGTTCACCACCTGGGTGCGGCGCTGCGCGATGCCTTTTTCCAGCATCTTCAAAAACAGCCACTGGTTCCAGCGGTAATAAGCCGGTGTGCAGGTGGTGACCTCGCGCGACCAATCGATCGCCAGGCCCATCGCCAGCATCTGGGCCTTCATCTGCGCGATGTTGGAATACGTCCACGGGCCCGGCGCCACCTTGTTTTTCATCGCGGCGTTTTCGGCCGGCAGACCAAACGCATCCCAGCCCATCGGCATCAGGACATTGAAGCCCTTCATGCGGAGCTGGCGCGCCAGCATGTCGTTGATGGTGTAGTTGCGCACATGGCCCATGTGCAGCTTGCCACTCGGGTAGGGCAGCATCGAGCAGGCGTAGAACTTGGGGCGGCTTGAATCTTCGGCGACGCGGTAGGCATCGTGGCCGTTCCACAGCGGCTGCGCCCAGTGGGCATGGGCAGCGGCTTCGATCTCGGCGGGGGCGTATTTCTCGTTCATGCCCCGATTGTAGGAGGGGGGTGCGGGGCTACTTTGAAGGAGCAACGGCCGATTCGGTGACGAAGCCGATGCGGCTCAGGCCGCCGTCCTGCACCAGGCCGATCAGCTCGGCGATGCGGCCATAAGGCACTTGCTGGTCGGCGCGCAACTGCACTTCGGTGCTGGCGCTGCGCTGTGCGGCCTGGCGGATGCGCTCGCGCAGCAAGGCCTCGGCCACTGGCTCGTCGCCCCAGAAGAGCTGGCCCTGGGCATTGACTGCCACGGTGACAAACTGCGGCGCCGCGCCGGCCGTTGCGCCGGCCGTCTTGGGCAGGTCCAGCCGCAGGCTGGAACTCATCAGCGGCGCGGTGATGATGAAGATCACCAGCAGCACCAGCATCACATCGATCAGCGGCGTCATGTTGATGTCGCTCATCGGCTGCGAGGTGCCGCTGCGCTCCAGCCGGCCGAAGGCCATGGTTTTAATCCTTGGCGGCTGGGTGGGTGTCGAGTGCCAGCTCGCGCAGATCGTGCGCAAAGCCTTCCAGCTCGGCTTCGCAAGCCGCTATCCATTTGCCAAACAGGTTGTAGGCCAGCACGGCAGGGATTGCCACCGCCAGGCCGGCTGCGGTCATCACCAGGGCTTCACCCACCGGGCCGGCCACCTTGTCGATGCTGATCGCGCCGGCCGCCGAGATGTTCAGCAGCGCGTGGTAAATGCCCCAGACCGTGCCAAACAGCCCGATGAACGGCGCGGTGCTGCCGATCGAGGCCAGCAGCACCTGGCCAAACTGCAGATGCGCCAGGCCCCGGTGCAGCGCATCGCGCAGCCGGCGTGTGTGCTGCGATGCGGCTGCCGCCCGGGTGGCCTGGGTGCCGGCACTGCCGGTCGAGGTGGCGGCTTCCAACAACGGCAGCAGCACTTGCTCGTGGTCCAGCGCGGCCAGCCGGGCCCGGCCGGCGTCCAGCGTCTCGGCCGCCCAGAACGCCGGCACCGCGCGGTGGATGTCGCGCCGGGCCCGGTGCAGCACCCGGCTTTTCCACAGGATCAGCACCCAGGCGCTGACCGACATCAACAGCAGCAGCGTGGCCACCGTGCGGCCGATGGCGTCGGACTCGGCCCAGAACTGCGCCAGGCCGTCCATCTCAGTACCGCTCGGCCGTTCCGAAGGTACTGAGCGCCCCCCTGGGGGGCTGAGCCCGCGCCGAGCGAGCGCCTGCGCGCTCGCGAGTGGCTGGCGAAGGCCTGACGGCCTGCTGGCCGGCAGGCAGCGAACGAAGTGAGCGTGGGGGCATTTTCATCTTAGGTCTTCGCGGCAGAAGGTGCGGGGGCTGGGCTCGGTGCGGTCGCCACATAGCGCATCGGCACGCGCGACGCGCGCTCGGTCATGTGCTGCACGATGGCGCGGTGCTGGTCCGGCGAAAGGCGCTCGCTGCAGACGGCCTGGGCCAGCAGCTCGCGCAAGCGGCAGTTGCGTTCATCGAGGGCGGCGGAGTCGGCGGCATCCGGCTCGGATTCGCCCAGGGCCTGCGTCAAGCGCGCGGCCAGATCGCCTGGCACCAAGTCATGCAGCGTCGCGAGCAGCCGCGCCGTGGCCTGGTTGTCGTCGCGCAGGAAACCCGTCACCGCGGGCAGCGCCTCGGTGAGCATGCGAAGGTTGGCGACCAGGCCGTCGAGAAGGGTCCGGGCAAACGGGTCCGAGACGCACGGCGCGACGACCGTCTGG